>NZ_NASY01000043.1:0-5174 GCF_002075365.1 Anoxybacillus sp. UARK-01
CGATTTTATCTAATGTCTCGTTACAGAACAAGCAAAATTGCGTTTTAAACCGCGGATCCGCTGCCCGTAAAAAATGGATATCCGCCCCCGCTGAGAAAAATTTCGGCATATCGCTCATCAGCACAACCACTTTTATGTTTGGATCAAACCGAATGTCGTCGATCGCCGCATTCAGCTCCTGATAAAAGGCGAGATCATAAGAATTGGATTTGTTAATGTGCAAATGAATTTCCGCCACCCCTTCGTTTTTTACCACTGTTAAATTTTTCGTTTTTGTTTCTACCGCCATTTTATCTTCTCCTCTCCTTCTATTAGAATTGATTTTATAGTAAAAGACCGCATGTACCCCGCTGCTCTAAAACGCTAAGCTTCTCCTCGTTCTTCTCACCTCCCGCAAATCTCCCTGCTTCTGTTTTCGCTTAGTTCATTTGTACAAGCGATTCCGCCGCCACTTCCTTTAGATGTTCTTTAAATTGATTGGCTAGGTTTATATTCATAGGCAAATACCCTTCTGTTTGTAATTCTTCTTTTTTCTCAATCTCTGTCAGCCAAACGTATACTTCGTTGACCGTATGATTTAACGCCTGTGCAAAACGACTTGGTATCGCTCCCTGTTCATGACGAAGCTCATAAGCCCAGCTTTTCGCGTATATTAAATGATCTTGCTGCTCGCGGATAAGCTTTTGGATACGTGAAGTGACAGCCGGATGATTCGCTTGGAGAAAAGATTGCCACACAATATCGATGGCTAGGTTCGTAGCATACAAGGCCGCAATGAGCGTGATCCAGTTGTTCACATTCACAATACTTGTAAACGCTTTCCCGGTCTGGCCGTAAATCTCCGCTTTTTTTCCGCGAATGCCGCGCAAATCAAAACACCAGTTATATAGTAGTCTTGCGTGCCCTAATTCTCCTTGCGCCATGGCAATCGCCGCTAATGTCGCCTCGATATTGGGACCGCTCACTCCTACTTCCACCAAACGATCCCCAAGGACATATTTATGATCGGCGATCGTCTCAAGCAATTCCGTCAATGCATGTACTTCCCGTTGCGTATGGTTCATCGGACTCTGCCCTCCTTCTGCGCAAATAACCAGTTAGGCTTTTTCACCCAAACAATCTGACTGCGGTCGACAACCGTCATTTCTGACCAATCTTCTTCATCATAAGTAAAGGAGGCATAGACTTTGGCCAGATGTTCGTTTTCTGCCTCAACAGTGCCGATATGGGTTAATGGATCTCCGCGCTTAATTCGGGCGAAAATGTCAAATGTTTTTCTTTTCGTAGCCACCATTATTTTGAACTCACTCCCCAATATTTCAATTTTTCGCGCCCTTCAGGACTCAACCTATCCACCGTCCATGGCGGATCCCAGACCACGTTAATCTGCACTGCCTGAACCTCATTCTCTTGAAGGAGACGATGCCGAATGTCTTGTTCGATCCATTCCATGCATGCGCAAGAAACTGCGGTATATGTCATCGTAATATGAAGCTCATCGCCATTTTTTTCGATATCATAAATGAGTCCCATATCAACGACGCTTATTGGAAATTCGGGGTCCATCACTTCCTTCAGCGCTTCCCAATACTTCTTTGTGTCGCTCCCGATTTTTCCCATCACACCGCATCCTTTCGTAATTGCTCTAATTCTTTGGCTCCTTTTTGAATGCGCTCAACAAATTGTTTATTATGCGGTCCTCTTTGCTTAAATCGCTTGATCACGTTATCCCATGTATCCGGCTGGTCAACTAGCCACTTTTTATTGACCGGATCGAATTTACATGGGAACGGGACGTCCAACACGTATTTTTGCTGTTGTTCATCATAATGAGCAGGCACTTTCACCCCAATCGATTCACAGAAAGGAACAGCAGTAGATAGCCATTTTTGGCGCAATTCATCATTCGTTCGTCCTTTTAAACGATATTCAAGCTGCGCTGATCGGCTTTTCAAACGATCTTCTACCCCAAAAAATTCAAGGGCCATTAAAAACATCCAATCAACGGCTTTTTGTACCTCTTCGCGCAGTTCTGGGTCCTGCATGGCCGTTCTCATAATCACTTCGCCGTTTCTAAGATGGAACAACTCTTCCTTGTCAACTTTCACTAATGCACGTTTCCAAGGACCATAGGAGGTATATTCGAAGGCGTCGCCAAGGAGCGTATACCCGGCTCGATCAAAAAAGGCGTTAAAGACTCCTAGCTCAATCCAATTGGACAACTCAAAATCAAATGCATACGGATTTTTCCAACGATGTGGTTCACGTTTATAGAGTAAATCATCAATATTTTGTCCTAAATCTTTTAAGAGGCGGTAAGCGATGTGAGCATGGCCGATCTCGTCTTGCATAATGGCCAGCGCGGTAATCTTGTTGTTTAGTGTAGGAGCTTGATCATATACCGTAAGTAAAGGCGGGATGCTTAACAATTCCGTATCCCCAACAATGATTAATGTTTGTTTAAGAGCTTGTAAGTACTCTTCATTCATGTCTTCTAATCCTTCTACAATAAAACCGTTTTGAACCTTTTCCTTCAGAATAGTAGATGGATCCACCTCTTCTCCCTCCTTATTATGTTTTTTATTTTATCGTCTGTTAAACATAATATTAATACACACAATCCACGTTGTCAACGTAAAAATCAGAAAAATATAAAAATTTAAAAATAGCGGGATTTCAGTGTTGAGAGCAGGAAAGCTTTAATTCAACAATCACAAATGACAACTAAAAATCCATAACGTTTGTTTTTCGATCGTGTTTTTTATATAAAATCCCTATCTATAATGGATTCCAAATAAAAAACTGACTGCAACCATGCAGCCAGTCTCTCCTTATTTTTCTTCAGATTGATAGACAACGCTTCCGTTGCGCTTCTCCTTTTGGAGCTCTCCGCGTGATACTAAATAATCTAAATGCGCCAATGTTTCCGCAATAGCAAATCGCCACTGATGGGCCGTCAGCGACTTATGTCCAAATACGGCGAATGCCACTTCGTAGGCTGTCTTTCCTTCACTTGCAAGCGACTTCATATAATGCAACCGCTTCTCATGATGACGCAGGATGTCGTCCACTCGTTGGCGCAGATGGCGAATCACTTCTCCGTGAGCCGGAAATGCTATCGCTACATCCAGCTCCTTGACCCGATGCAAAGAAGAAACATATCGCTGCAGCGGATTGGGATGGCTTCCCGGCCATACGCTAATATTGGGGGTGATGCGTTCCAATACATGATCGGACACAAGCAAATATCGCAACTCCGGTTGGTAAAAATTAATCAGTCCATCGCTGTGTCCTGGAACTTCGATCACTTTCCATCGCTTTTGTCCCAGAATCACTTCATCGCGATTAAGAATGGAGAGAGAGGGAAGCGGCATAACGTGTTGAGCCAGTTTTTGCATGCTTTCTTCAATTTGGCTCACTAATTCATCTGGAACACTATGCTGCCTAAACGCCTCCCCGACTTGCTCGGCTTGATCGCTCCCTTCTTTCCAGACGCGTTCTGCCATCGCATAATCTTCTCGGCTGATCCACACCTGCGCCCCGGTCTGCCGCTGCATCCATCCTGCTAATCCGAAGTGATCCGGATGAAAATGCGTTAAATAAATAGAATGAATCTGCCGGCAATCCACATGAAGCTGCTGAAATGCTTTTTCCCATGTATCGATGGCATCAGGATAATGAAACCCCACATCGACTATGCTCCATCCATCTGCCTCGCGAAATAAATAGCAATAAACGTATTTCATCGGAAATGGCACAGGAACCGGAATACGATACATATGATCCTGGATTATTTCAATATTCACCATCAATATCCTCCCTCTCTTATCCGCCTTCCTCATTTCAACCGCCGTCGAGTCCATCCAGTTCCTTCAGCGAAACAACTTCTATATCATACGATGCGCTAGATCATTCCGATAAACGGATTGATCGCCTTTTCCCGGTTCAATTGCGGCTCACGGTCAGGAGCCGATTCAAACAGCGTTTCAAAATAACGAATAGCGGGCACCGCCAAAAGCTGATGCACATTAAAAAACAGCTCACGGGCTTTCGTACCGCTCCAATTATCTGGCAATAAATCATGAGGAAAGCTCGGGTCCATAAAGAAAAAACTACGATATTCATGTACTAATTTGGTCCTTTCAATAAAACATTCTCGATCAGACAGCTCATTGTTCCACGCTCGCCGCTGGAATTCTTCATATATTCGTTGATAGGTGTCGATAAACCGGTCATATTCTTTAGCAATTTGCGCAAAATCCCACCCGCGCTTAATCAATTGCTCATGACTGTGCGATACAATGGAGCTCGACGTAAATAAAATCACATATGGGTCTAAATGATAATCCCTAATCAATTCCATTACTTGCTGTTCCACAGGATTAGGGCTTGCCCACGTTCCATGGGAAATAAGACCAAACCCCATCAGGCTTAATTCTTTGCGAATTTGATTGCGCAGCTCCCTCTTTTCCTCCGGTACAGAATAGGTTAAGATACGCCAGTAGCCATCCCATTTGTAGTTTTTCAATGAATAGACGCGGATAAATCCATCCGTCATCGTCCGCTTTCCTTTTGGAGTCAAAGAATAGTAGCTATTGTTTCCAATTTTCCGCACCTCAAAAAATTCTTGCTGCACCATCCGCAGCGCGGCTCCACGAATGGACGATTCAGAAATGCCAAAGTGAGACATCATTTGAATGAGACTGCCAATCCACACTTCATTCCCATAATGCTGAATATACTCCCCAAATAAAGTAAACATGAGCGCTCTTGGTTTCATAGCTGTTCACACCTGTCTTTTTTTGAATTTTTCTCCTTTATTATGTATTATGACGAATGTTTGCCGATTTTTTCAAGCATGATGAAAGCCAATTAAAAAATAGATCGGCCAGATTGGCCGATACATGTGATCTAAAACATTTAAATTCCCTTCCAATTTGGCTGGCGTTTTTCTAAAAAGGCGCTCAATCCCTCTTTCGCATCCTCCGAACGGAATAACAAGTTTTGTAGCTCCCCTTCGTAACGAATTGCCACATTTAACGGCATTTCTTTTCCATTCATAATCGATAGCTTAATATTCGATACCGCATAAGTTGCACTGTTGACGATCTTCCGCGCATATTCCAGCGTCCGTTCCCTCGTCTCCGCTTGTGGAAATACCCTATTTACCAGCC
>NZ_NASY01000044.1:0-42602 GCF_002075365.1 Anoxybacillus sp. UARK-01
GCCAATAAGTATTCTTTCGTGTGGAAAAAATCAACAGAGAAATGGGAAGCAACATTAAAAGAAAAAATTCAAGAAACACTTGAGTACATTCATGAATTGACACCATTAGAAGCTGGAACGGGAGAAAAGGAAACCGAACAACGTGAAGAGATCACCGAACATCATTTAGAGACAGTCGCTAAGGAGATAGAAGAAAAAGTTGAAACGCTAACAGAGGAAATAGAAAAGGAACCAGAGACAAAGATTCGTAAGGAAAAGCGCAAAGAATGCAGGAAATGGAAAAAACCTTTAAAGCTGATTCGGGAAAATTTCTTACCACGACTAGCTACATACAAGGAACAGAACGAAATCTTTGGCGACCGTAACAGTTATTCCAAAACAGACAAAGACGCAACCTTCATGCGCATGAAAGAAGATCATATGAAAAACGGTCAGCTCAAGCCAGGGTATAACGTGCAAATAGGGACAGAGAATCAGTTTATCTTGTTTTATACGATTCACCAACGACCTACAGACACGCGTTGTTTTATCCCACATTTGGAGAAACTGGCGGCTACTTCTTTACCGATGCCCAAAACAGTCATCGCGGATGCAGGATATGGCAGTGAAGAAAACTATGTATATGCGATTGGTGATGAGAAAGAGCCTCGATTGGATTTTCTCATTCCTTATGGATCCTATGTACGAGAACAGACACGCAAATACAAAAAGGATATCAAAAACGCGAAAAACTGGACCTATTGTGAGCAAGATGATTGTTTTATTTGCCCGAATGGAAGGAAAGTAACATTTAAAAAATATCAAAACCAAAAGAATCCATCTGGTTATGAACAAAGCTTCAAAATATACGAATGTGAAGATTGTACAGATTGCCCATTAAAAGCGAAATGCACGAAGGCGAAGGGCAATCGTCAAGTTCACTGGAATACCGTCTTCGAAGAAATGAAAGCGAAGGCAAAAACAGCCCTTGAATGTGAAGAGAAAGCCGCCATCTACGCTCGGCGCAAAGTCGAAGTAGAAAGTGTGTTCGGTCACATCAAGGGCAATCGGTCGTTCCGCAGATTTTCTTTGCGGGGCCTCGACAAGGTACATGTCGAGTTTGGGATTGTGGCGTTAGCCCACAACATACTGAAAGTAGCAGGCATCCGCCAGCTACTTTCGAAGAAAAATCGAAAAAATACAAAAGCAAGTGGAGAAAAACGGCTCGTTTTTCTCCACTTGTTTCATTTTAGGGACTTATCAGACAGCCCCTTTTCATTCATTGCCGGCTGCCAAATATTCATAGGCCTGAATCATAAACTCGATAGCAAGCCGCTTCTCAGGATTCATAAAATCAGCTCCTAGTAGCGATTCTAGCTTTTGAATGCGATGATAAAGCGTTTGTCTGACGACATATAAACGTTTGGCCGTTTCTTTTTTCGAACCATTGCAGGCCAAATAAACTTTTAATGTTTCCATCAGCTTACCATTATACTTTTTGTCATATTGAATCACCGGCTCCAGATATTCCATCATCATTTCATGCAAATCACCGTCCTTGTGGATAAGAGAAATAATTCTAGCTAAATGTAAATCTTCATAAAAACAGCTTTTTGTTTTTTGAGAAAGCTGCTGCTGGATTTTGCTTGTTTCAAGAGCGGTTTGATAGCTTTTATGAATAAGTGCAAGACTTTCCGCAAATTTTCCGACACTAAAAAAAAGGCACGGCATGTTTTTCATATTGGCAAATTCGGAGGCCATCAAGCGCTGAATTCCCGTTTGCATCCGCTGCTTCCATGTTTTCACGCTTCGTCTATCCACTAAAATAAACACGAGGCTGCCGGGCATCTCAATCGAGAAAGATTGGAACCCCTGCTGTTCCAGCATCGTGCGAAAGAGCAGCTTGAAATAAGTCATATCAAAAGCGGAAGGCTGCTTTAATGATTTAAATTTGCAAATACAGACACAGCCGCCTTTTGGCTTTAGCTCAACATCATGGTCAGCTAAATAGTCCAAAATCGTTTGTACGCTATGTTCGCCCTCCAGCCACCCTTTTAGCCATTCTTGCTCCCTTGCTCTTTTCTTCTCTTCAACATATAAATCGCGCAACAAATACTGGGCGAGAGCCGTCGCCGTTCGATCTAAAATCAGCAAGTCAAACTCGCTAATATCCCGGTCTGTAGAAATCATCGACAGCTCCGCATATTCATGGCTAAAAAGCTGGATCGACTGGGAAGCCGCTTTTTTCGTTGGCTGAGCCACTTGTTTGAGCCATAGCTGTTGTTTTTCTTCACAGCACTCCGGAACAAATTCAACTTCCTTGCCATGCATGCGAAAGAGAATTTGATGACCTAAATACCGATGCAAATATTTTAAAATTTCGTTGTAATGCTCAATCGACAAGAGCTTTTGATTTAACTGCTGGGAATAAGCTTCTAAATTGGAGATCATTTGATAGTGTTGATTAATTAAATAAGCGTGGATATCTTGAGTAATTTCAACGAATGGAACTTCTTTTAAAAAAAGGATGATTGGAAAGTGGTGCTCGTTCGCTAGCTGAATCACTTCTGGCGGGATGGATGACGTGTAGGTTCCGATTTCGATGCATAACCCGGAGGCATCGCTTTCAATCAATTGCTCCACAAAGGAAAGGAATAACTCTCCATTTTCTTTCCATCCTACACCCGTAGATAAAATAAGTTCTTTTCCATTTAATAGTTTATGAATCTTCGTCACTTCCACCACATGTACCCATTTGACCGTCCGGTGCAATCCTTGATGTCCTGCAATGACTTGAGTATGCTCAAAGTGCTTTCTGTTTAATACGTCCAAAACAGTAAATTGAAAATGCTCGTGCACTCCTTCCCCTCCTCTATCAACGGAGATTGTCCCATCACACTAAATAATTATTCACCGCAAACCAATCGATTCCTCCTTTTTATTCATGCAAATCTCAGATATGTACATCGTGTAATGGCTGCCTTTGAACCACTCCTACTTTTGCTTTGAAGTGAGAGATTCCTGCGCTTTCACTTCTTACGAAAGGAGAATCACTAGGCGATCCCCATAGTTCCTATGGTTTCATTGTCCAAACAAGACAACAATCGAAATCCTTCTTTTAGAATGTTTTTACTTGCGTTTAAATCTCTTGATGTGTTCCGTAAGATGGGCCTATCCATTCACGAAGGTTGAGATTCTTAACATCTTTGTTTTAGTATCCACAGCACGAACATAGAATAGTGGATCTCGACACCTTTGTCCTCTCCTTTAAAATCCTTTTTATTTTATCATTCGCCTTTCCATCGAACGATTCGAATAAGGAGAAACAGCGCAAGAAAACATGGTATCCCTTCGTAAGAAAAACTAAATAACTAGATGCAAAAATAAAGGTAGACAAAGCCAAGATGACTTTTGTCTACCTTTCTCCTTTTCGCTGATTGTCATAAAGATTTGGAAAGACTGCTTCTCTCCTTGGCTGTCAAAAGTCATTAGGACGATCGCTTCATTTGCTGAATCAGCAAAGAAGCAACATATTTTCTGGCATCAGCTGTTTGAATGTGCAATGTTTGCAAAGGCTGTTTTAGCTCAGAAGCAACTGGAGTTGGCAGCGCAAATTCTATAAACGCGCCGCTTAAATTTTCATGAACACGCTTGATTACATACCCTCGACGAAGCAATGCATCCATTCGCTCGCGTTCCACCAGAAACTCTTGATAAGACACCGTATCTCCTCCTTTATATCTACCATCTAGCCAAACAGCAAGACCGTAAGTCCTCTCTCTTTGTAGCCCATTCTATTAAATAGTTAATTTCTCATTTTCGTTTAGAACGGCATATTTTCCATATTTCTCCCGTTTTAAATATTGGCCATAGCCCGGCTTCCCGACAAAGACTTTGTCACGTACGACAAACTCACCTCTCGAAAGCACCGATATTGGTTCTCCCGCCACTTTCATTCCTTCAAACGGGTTATAGTCAACGGCCATATGATGGGTTTCAGCGGAAATCACCCGTTCCACATTCGGATCAAAAATGACCAAGTCGGCGTCAGAGCCAACAGCGATCGTTCCTTTTTTCGGAAATAATCCAAACAGCTTCGCGATTCTCGTCGATGTAATGTCGACAAACTGGTTGAGGGTGATTCGTCCTTTCTTTACACCTTCACTAAATAAAATGCTGAGTCGATCTTCAATGATGGGGCCCCCGTTTGGTATTTTCGTAAAGTCGTCTCTTCCCAGCTCTTTCTGTCCTTTAAAATCAAATGAGCATTGATCGGATCCCAATGTTTGCAGTTGTCCATTTTTTAAGGCATTCCATAACACTTCTTGGTGCCATTTTTCACGAAGCGGCGGTGACCATACATATTTAGCCCCCTCAAAGTTCGGTTTTTCTAAGTATGACTGATCTAGCACCAAATATTGCGGACATGTTTCCCCCCACACATTTAATCCTTTATTGCGCGCTTCGGCGATTTTTTCGACCGCTTGTGCACAAGACACATGGACGACATAAAGCTGGGAGTCGGCCAGCTGCGTCAGCTGACAAGCGCGGCCTGTCGCTTCTCCTTCCAATTCCGGGGGCCGAGTAAGCGCATGATAAATAGGCTCTGTGTGACCTTCAGCGAGCGCTTGCTTTGTTAAATAATCAATCACATCTCCATTTTCGGCATGAACCATGACGAGGGCGCCAAGCTGTTTGGCGGCAGAAAGCGTTCTGTACAAAGTGCCGTCGTCTGCTTGGAACACATTTTTGTAGGCCATAAATACTTTAAAGGATGTAATCCCTTCTTCTTCGATCACCTTTGGCAATTCGCTTAATACATCATCATTGATTTCGCTAATCATCAAATGGAAGCCATAATCAATAACGGCTTTGCCTTTCGCTTTGTTGTGCCAGGTTTCAATGGCCTTTGCCAGCGGCTCCCCTTTATTCGTTAAACAAAAGTCAATCACCGTCGTTGTTCCGCCAAATGCCGCGGCGATCGTTCCCGATTGAAAATCATCCTTTGTCACGGTACCGCCAAACGGCATGTCTAAATGGGTATGCGGATCAATTCCTCCTGGAAAAACATAGCATCCTTTTGCATCAATGATTTCAGCATCATGCGGACTGACATGTTCGCCAATCGCCGCAATTTTTCCATCTTCAATTAGCACATCTGCATGATAAACATCCGCTGCCGTTACAATCGTTCCATTTTTTATCAGTCTTTTCATAAAAATAGCTCCTCCTTGTTCTTTACTTAGCTTCCGCATTAGAAACTGTCAGTGCACCAATCGCCGCTTGGCGTTCGTTCCATGTCATCGGCGGGCACTCGCTCGGAAGTTCAACCATATCAATCGCACCGTCCACAGGACAGACAAGCGAACATAAATTGCATCCTACACAATCTTCCTCCCGCACTTTTAAATACTCACGGCCAGTTGCGTCAGCAAGGCGATCGATGCATTGGTGGGATGCATCTTCACAAGCGATATAGCATTTATTACAATTAATGCACACATCTGTGTTAATACGGGCAGCTACTTTATAGTTCAAATCAAGATTGCCCCAATCCGAATATCGATGGACAGCTTTGCCGACAAGATCCATCACCGAAGCAATCCCTTTGCTGTCAAGATAATGCTGGAGCCCTTCCACCATGTCCTCGATAATGCGGAAGCCATGATGCATCACCGCCGTGCACACTTGCACTCCCGTTGCTCCCATCAGCATAAATTCTACGGCTTCCTTCCAGCTTGATACCCCGCCCATGCCGGAAATTGGCACATTAATTCGCGGGTGTCGAGCGCACTCAGCTACCATATTTAGGGCGATCGGCTTCACCGCTGGACCGCAATAACCGCCATGCGCGCCTTTTCCTGCGACATGCGGAATGGTATGCCACGTATCCAAATCGACCCCCATTAAGCTGTTGATTGTATTGATCATGCTGATGGCATCAGCTCCTCCTTGAACAGCGGCCTCCGCTGTTGCTGTAATATCCGTAATATTAGGGGTTAATTTGACAATAACCGGTTTTTCCGCGACTTCTTTGACCCAATATGTCTGCTTTTCTACTAACTCTGGTACCTGCCCCGATGCCGATCCCATTCCGCGTTCCGCCATTCCGTGCGGACAGCCGAAGTTTAATTCAAATCCATCCACTCCCACATCCTGTACTCTTTTTACAATTTCATGCCATTTTTCCCTTTTTGGCTCGACCATAAGAGAAGCGATAATGGCATGATTAGGAAATCGTTTTTTTGTTTCATAAATTTCCTTTAAGTTCACCTCAAGCGGACGATCCGTAATCAATTCAATGTTATTAAATCCCGCGATCCGTTGACCGTTGAAGCTGATGGCCGCAAACCGCGACGATACATTTAAAATCGGTTCGCCAAGTGTTTTCCAAACGGCTCCGCCCCATCCAGCTTCAAATGCTCGTTGCACCTGGTATCCCGAGTTCGTCGGCGGCGCAGACGCCAACCAGAACGGATTAGGAGACTTGATTCCCGCTAAATTCACGCTTAAGTCGGCCATTGTTGTATTCCCCCTTCATTTAAGCCGTCTCGCTTATGTGTTTTTCTAAATATTGATGAATCGCATAAGCAGCCTCTTTTCCTTGCTGCGCAGCTGTGACTACCATCGCTTCACCTTGTCCTTTGCCGAAAACGATATCGCCGCAAGCAAATATTTTTGGATGAGAGGTTTGATAGCTTCCCTGACGAACCCGAACAACTCCAGCATCGTGCTCTAATCCAAACTCCGTGATTAAATCCAAGTGCCGCATCTGGCCAATCGCCTTAATCACGGCATCTACCTGCATGACAAATTCCGATCCTTCAATCGGAACCGGACGCCGTCGCCCATCTTGATCCGGCTCCCCTAATTGCATGCGGACGCATTCGATATGAGTGACTCTTCCTTTCTCATCGCCGATGATTCGTTTAGGAGCCGTCAACCAACGAAACTCGACTCCTTCCTGTTTGGCAAATTCGTATTCAAAATCATACGCTGTCATCTCTTCCTTTGTCCGGCGATATAAAATTTTTACGTTTTCCGCTCCTAGCCGTATCGAACATGTTGCCCCGTCAATCGCTGTATTTCCAGCACCAATGACAACAACCTTTTTCCCTACCAACCGATCCGTTAACGGCTTGGTTTTCGTTTCTTTAATGAGTTCAATCGCGTCATATACCCCTTCTAAATCCTCTCCTTCAATTCCCAGCATCGGAACTTTCCCCATCCCCGCAGCCAAAACAACCGCATCATAGCTTTCTAAAATCTCGTTTGCAGTTATATCTCTTCCTACCTTTGTGTTCGTCCGAATCTCCACACCTAAACGCTTGACTTGGTGAACTTCCCACAATGGCACGCTCCGCGGAAGACGGAATGAAACAATCCCATACGCATTTAACCCACCGGCTTCCTTTTCTGCTTCAAAGATTGTCACGCTGTACCCCATAAGCGCCAGTTCCCTAGCTGCTGACAATCCTGCCGGTCCGCCGCCAATGACCGCTACCGCCCTACCGTTTGTTCTTCCTGCTTGAAATAGTGATTCATCATTTTTTATGGCCCAATCTGTCGCATACCGCTGCAAGTTTCCGATCATAATCGGTTTTGTCGAATGGTTCAGAACACAGGCTCCTTCGCATAGCTCCTCTGTCGGACATACTCTCGCGCAGCTTGCCCCTACAGGATTTGACAGCATAATAGTTTTTGCTGCCCCTTTCAGATTCCCTGATGCAATCTTTTTGATGAAGGTGGGAATATCGATTCCTGTCGGACAAGCCTTAATACAGGGGGCATCATAGCAATATAAGCAGCGATTCGCTTCCTCAATCGCCTCTCGATTGGTCAATCCAGATGCGGCTTCTTGAAAGTTTTTCGATAAATCGAATGAGGATTGATTCATGGCACACAGCCTCCTTCTCATTTTTTATTTTAAAAAAGGGAATAGAGCTAAAACCCTAATCCCTTCAAGAAACGATGTCTGCATCTTTAAGAACGCTGCTAGATCTCCATCTGTTTAGGACCACCAGCTTGTTTATTTGCCTTTGCTAAGGCTACGATACAAGATTCCTAAATATAAAAATCTGTTGAGCAGCTTCGCCCTTCTTTCAGTAAACGCTCACGCTTTTGCTACGGCAAACGAGGCTATGGCTGTCTTCATGTTCAAGTTTCCAGATTAGTCTAGCGAAAAAAGAAACGCTTTTCTAACCATGGCATCAATCGTACATGTCCATCTGTACTTTTTAGCATGAGAAAAGCGGTGGATGAGCTCTGCCTTATAATCTATGAGACATACCTATATTTCATTCCTTATGATTGAGTTAAACTTAGAATCACTTTTTATTAACAGAAAAATTAAAATATTTAAACATATTTTACTTGGTAGCGCTAAGCTTTTCATTATACATTTTGTTAAATAAAGAGGTTTGTTGATTATTCAACATGTCCATTTTATTCCTTTTACGATGCTGCATTGCCGCGATAAATAAAAAAGAGAGCGGCCAGCATAAACAATAGCCCAAAAAGCCGATTCATATTCATCGGAATTTTAGGTACGCCAAATAAACCAAAATGATCAATGACCATACTAATAACAAGTTGTCCGACGATAGCAGCCAAAATAGCAGCAGCCGCTCCTACTTTTGGAACTGAAATAATCGTAATCGTCACAAAAGCGGCCCCTAACAAACCTCCCAACAAATTCCATTTAGGAACTTGAAGCAACTGCACCAACTGTCCTTTGCCAAAAAATAAAGCGACAAACGTTAAAAATAAGGTACCGACAAAAAAGGAAGTAAAGGCTCCTTCAAGACTCCCTATTTTCTTTCCAAGGCTTCCGTTAATCGGCGCTTGCAGCCCTGCTAGCATTCCGCCTACTAAAGATAATAAAATGTACAACCATTTCATACTTCTTTCTCCCTTTCATTCATGTTTGTACAAACGATATCAAATGTTGTATGGTTATAACGATTTTAAGCATTATTTCACAGCAAACTGACATCAACCTCTCCCACCTACACTTCGCTTAGAGGTGGGAGACTTCTCGGTGAATGTGTTAACTTCAGATGTCGTTAAATACGCATAGAGGGGACAATAAACTCTTTCCTCCTTTCTCTTCATTACATCGTCAAATAAGTGGTAAGAAAAAAACATTCGGGGTTTCCCGAACGCTTTTAACGGTCACTAACACTCTCTAGCAAAGCATCGCCCGCTTGACTTACTCGGACATAGGCGTAACGAGCTCGCTGCTGCAGTTCTATTCCTGTTTTTTCTGGAACAAAAAAGGATTCAATTCCATAAATGATCATATCTCCTTGCCACTTCCCATTGATGATGACTTCGCCCTTTTTCCGGATATACGACAAATCCTTTTTCCCGTTCATAACATATACGCGTGCAAAGCGGTAAACTCCTGCCTCATCTTTTTGCAAAATGAGTTGAACCTTTCCGTTCCCGCTCATTCCTGGAATCTGCGAAATTTCATAGCGCAGGCGAACATAATCACCCTGAAGTAAAGAACGCGGATCCATCGGCATGAGCTCCAACTTTACCACTTCTCCATTTCGCAAAAGCCTTTCTTTATCAAATACGGTATAGCCGATAAAAACGATTTGCAGCGCGATAATCATAAGCAAAGGAATCCATTTGCTGCGAACCCAACTTACTTGTTCGTTTGGCAGAAGATGTTTCTTTTTTTCTAAAAATATTGTACCTGCCAGCACGAGAATTCCAAAAATCAACAGACTTATGGCTTTGTCGAGAAGGCTCCATGCAAATTCGTAATATTTTAAAACAAGAAATAGCCACAAATAAAACCAAGCAATCCCTAATCCAATGGGCTCCTGTTGCTTCGATTGAAAAGCGATCCATCCTGCTGTGATGAATATCAATAAAAGATTCGCCAATACCACCCAAAGATCAAGAGCAAAAAAATCCATACTTGTTAATAATAAAAGAGACCCCATGCCTATAAAGAGAGACAAACGCTGAGTATGCTTCCGCTGGTGGGATGCCATATATAAAAACGCATTCAACAGGACAACGAATAAAAGAGCAAGGCGCAGCTTGTCGCTCCATTCTTCGACAATGAGCATTCCGAAAGCAGATAATGCTACATGAGTAAGGAGCTTAATCCCCGTTTTTTCTGATTTAAAGTATCCAACAAGCAGGACCAGAAAATAGGTTGTGACAATCCAAATGGAAATATCCATGGATGCAATCACACCAACTCCATAACCGATCGCAAGCAGCGTGCAGCGAACTACATCATTCCAGCTTTGCGTAAGCATCCCTGGCAAAACAAACGCTCCGACGGATAAAGCAAATAATAGATTTGACGAGAAATGATGGGTCCAAAGCGAAAAAAGGCCCATAATACTTGAAATGGCAATAATGGAAGCAACGGCTGTGACAATAGCCTGAAACACAGCTAAAAAAGTGGTTCCAGCGTTTTCTTCCATTGCCCAATTTCTTAACCTCTTCAGCAAAAACAGACTTCCATAAACAATCCCCGCCGCCAACAGCAGACCTGCAAGCAAAACACCTTCTTGAAAATGCCGGGCCACAAATCGGAAATATTGGACAATCAAAAATCCTCCTGCAAATAAACTTGTGATAAGGACATAGGAGCGATGCTTAACAATCGCGAAAAAATAATAAAGAAACACGAGCAAAAGCAATGAATACACATAAGGCCACCACGTAAAGCTGCCTTCAGTCAAACCGGATCCGACAATCAAGAACAACCATCCTTGCATGGCCACATACAAAAGATAGGAAACAAAAGAAGAACGGTGGAGAAAAAAAACAGCTCCATTCACAGCTGCAAACACAAGCAGAAATAAAAAGGATACCCACTGATCTCTTTCAGTCTGATAAGAGGACGGAAAATAATAAAACCAAAAGGTTAGTTGCAGCAGCACAGCACTTAAGACGCGAAAGGGCTCATAACGAGTGATGAGCGCAAATACAGCACTTGGTATAAACCAAATGAAGAAAAGCCAAAAGCTATCCGCATGTGAATTATAAATTTGTCCTATCAGCGCAACAGAAACCCCAAATCCAATGGCTCCTGCCACAAACAGCCATTGGCTCAAAAAATCGTGGCGATTCATGACATAAGCCAACAAAATACTGATGCCATACAATAAACACATAACCCCTATACTTACTACTATCTTTTCCAATCGATCAAATCCTTGCCAATTAGCAGCAAAAAAATAAATCACAGCAGCCATCACCAGCCCGATTCCCATAAAATACCCGGCCTTTACAAGACGAAGGTTCATTGTCTCGCCTCTCTTTCTTCATTTATCATGGCTACATACATTTCTTGACTCAGGTGTGTTGATGATCCAATAAAAACCAATTGACATTGTTTGAGGGAAGAGGCAGAAATCTTGTATCTAGCTAGATCATTTCATATTTTCAGTAAAATAATGGAGCATCAACACTTGTGTTCTTGATTTTATTATACCATAATGACACATATAAACCTTGTCCATTTATTGGGGTGCGACCTTCTTTTCCGCATAACCATACATTCGTTCCAATCATTTACAAGCAATCCTCAATACGTTATAATAAATTAACAGCATTTTAATTTTTTTCCTATCATAAACAATTATTAGAACAATGATTCTTCTCTAATCAGTCAAGGGAGTGAAACAATGAAAACGGCCGTTGTGTTTGGCGCTACTGGGGGAATGGGAAGCGCATTAGTCGAAGCCCTTATCAAACGTAAAATATATGTGATAGCGGTAGCCCGTTCAAAACCAACATTATTAGATAAACAGCAAAACTGGGGAAACCTCACAAGCATCCTGCCCGGCGATGCTATGAATCTCGAGGATGTCGAAGCCGCCGTAGCAAAAGGAGACATGGTCTTTCATGCTATCAACCTTCCCTATCAACATTGGGACCCTAATCTAACGATTATTCTTTCAAACATTTTAGAAGCGTGCCGAATCTACAATAAACCGTTTGTTTACGTAGATAATATTTATTCATATGGTTTGCAATCTCAAAAAACAACCGAAGCGTCTCCTAAAAAACCGCATACAAAAAAAGGAAAACTACGGTTAAAGCTGTTGGAGCAAATTGAACAATCTAGCATTCCATACCTAATCGCCCATTTTCCTGATTTTTACGGCCCCAACGCAGGAAACACCCTTCTTCATTTTACATTTCAGCAAATGCTAAAAAGGAAAATGGCTTTTTATGTTGGCGATCCTTCCATTCAAAGAGAATTTATTTACATTAAAGATGGAGCAGAAGCATTAGTAGAATTATCGCTGCGTCATGATTGTTTTTATCAATCATGGAATATACCAGGAGCCGGAACGATTTCCGGAAAAGAAATCGCTGAAATTGCCGGAGGCTATTTAAACGCTAACATCCGCATCAAACCCATCTACAAATGGATGATTCAACTTGTCGGGATGTTTAATCCTTTTATGAGAGAATATGCAGAAATGATGTATTTAAACGAAAAGCCAGTCATATTAGATGGCGGCAAATATGAAAAAACCGTCGGTCCGATTCCGCAAACTCCTTATGCAGTCGGTATTAAAGAAACGTTAAAGCATATGCAATCGTAGTTTTCTTCTATAACCAAACTCTTTATGAACCTCTCCCGCCTCCCCTTCGTTTCAAAACGGGAGATTTCTCGATAGATAAGTTCAAGGGAAGATGGGGCGGATGAACTAGAAACGAACACCGCCATCTGCTTGTTCGTTCGAACATTATCGTTTTTAGATTGGATTTATAGACTTGTGATTTAGGCACTCGACTATAAAAAACGGAAGGGACCTTGAAGATCTCTTCCGCTTTTTTAACATCATCTATACAATTACGGTAAATAGGTCACTCCCATTAAGAAACGGTCCACTTCTCTTGCTGCTTCCCGACCTTCATGAATGGCCCATACGACTAAGCTTTGACCGCGTCTCGCATCACCTGCAGCAAACACTCCCTCTACATTGGTTGTATATTGACCATAAGGAGCCTTCACTTTTTGATTGACGGTTTCGACTCCAAATTGCTGTAAAAGAGGCTGTTCAGTGCCTTCAAAGCCAATAGCAATAAACACTAAATCACACGGCCACACTTGTTCGGTCCCAGGAATTTCTTTAAATACCGCTCTTCCGCTTTCATCTGTGATTTTTTCCATTTGAATCGTATGCAGCTCTTTGACTTTGCCCTGTTCATCCCCAACAATTTTTTTCGTTTGAATACAGTACTGCCGAGGATCTGCACCAAATTTCACTTTTGCTTCTTCATAGGCGTAGTCTAATGTAAACACAAGAGGAAACTGCGGCCAAGGATTATTTTCAGCGCGCTGTTGCGGTAAGGCCGGATGCTTGCCAAACTGAACGACGCTTTTACATTTCTGTCTTAGCGCCGTAGCCACACAGTCCGCCCCCGTATCTCCGCCGCCAATGACAATCACATGCTTATCGCGCGCATCAATCAAACCGTCATCGGTAAAGTTGGAATCAAGCAGGCTTTTGGTCGTCAATGTTAGATAGTCCATAGCAAAATGGATGCCTTCAAGCTCTCGGCCTTCAATGGCCAGATCGCGTTGCTTTTGAGCGCCTGTACATAAAACGACCGCATCGTATTGTGAACGCAGTTCATCAGCTGTGATGTCTCTTCCTATCTCCGTATTCGTGACAAATGAAATTCCCTCTTCTTCTAAAAGGCGGGCTCTTCGTTCCACGACTTCTTTTTCAAGCTTCATGTTTGGAATGCCATACATCAATAAACCACCGATGCGGTCTGCCCGCTCATAAACCGTAACGGAATGTCCGGCTTGGTTTAACTGATCGGCGCAGGCTAGACCCGCCGGCCCCGATCCGACAATCGCCACCTTTTTCCCTGTCCGTTTTTTCGGAATCCTTGGCTGAATCCATCCTTCGGCAAACCCTTTATCAATAATAGCGCGTTCAATGCCTTTAATTGCCACAGCTGGATCTGAAATCGCCACCGTACAGGACCCTTCACACGGCGCAGGACATACCCTTCCTGTAAACTCTGGGAAATTATTTGTTTTTAAAAGGCGGTCTAATGCCTCCTTCCATCGGCCGCGGTAAACAAGATCGTTCCATTCCGGAATCAAGTTATGAATCGGACATCCAGAGGTTAATCCGTTCCATTCCATGCCCATATGGCAGAAAGGAGTCCCGCAATCCATACAGCGGGCACCTTGTCTTGCCAACGTTTCATCAGAAAACGGAAATGTATATTCCTTCCAATCATCTAAGCGGGAAAGTGGCTGACGCTTCATTTCTTCTTCACGCGCATACTCCATAAAGCCTGTTGCTTTGCCCATTGTCATTCCCCCTCCTTTTCCGCTGTGCAGAGGCTATCGCCTATTTTGCGATCGCCTCTAAATTTGCATGCTGAATGTCAATCGACTTTTTTTGCTTTGCCACCACTTCGAATGCCGTTAAAAGTGCTTTTTCCTTCGAGAGACCTGAACGTTCCATTTCTTCGATTGTTTCTATCATTAATTTGTAGTTTTTCGGGATGACTTTGATAAATTTCGCGACAAATTCTTCCCAATGAGCCAATACATGAGCGGCTCTTGGACTGCCGGTATATTGATAATGCTTCGTCATCATTTCTCGTACCCGCTTGATTTCTTCTTCGTTTTCCAGCTTCTCAAACAATACCATTTCGTTGTTCGCTGTACGCATAAATTGTTCTGCGTGATCGGCCAATACATAGGCGATACCGCCAGACATTCCCGCCGCAAAATTTTTACCGACGGCCCCTAGGATAACAACACGCCCTCCTGTCATATATTCACAGCCATGATCGCCGATTCCTTCGACAACCGCATTCACGCCGCTATTTCTTACGCAGAATCGCTCTCCTGCCCGTCCGCGAATATAGGCTTCGCCGCTAGTGGCCCCATAAAACGCGACATTCCCGACTATAACGTTATCACCCGAAGAGAAAGCGGCTTCCTCTGGCGGAAGGACAATCACTTTTCCTCCAGAAAGCCCTTTTCCAATATAGTCATTGGCGTCACCGGTCAAGGTCATTGTCATTCCTGTTGGCACAAATGCCGCAAAGCTTTGGCCAGCAGATCCATAAAAATGGAAACGTATAGTATCTTCAGGAAGCCCTTCTTCGCCATAGCGCTTCGATATTTCGCTACCGACAATCGCTCCAACTGTGCGATGGATATTTCGGATGGAAAGATGCTTCTCTACTGGCTCCCCATTCTCTATCGATGGAACGGCAACCGGCAACAGCTCATGCCAATCAAGCGACTCTTCGATTTTATGATATTGCGGTCGCGCAAAAGTACGCGGTCCGTCCACTTGATAGAGCAATCGAGATAGATCAAGATGCTTGGATTTCCAATGCTGCTTCATACGTTCGCTCACTTTTAATACATCGACGCGTCCAACCATTTCATCGATGGTCCGAAAACCGAGCTCTGCCATCATTTCTCTTACTTCTTGAGCGATGAAATACATAAAATTCACAACATGTTCTGGTTTTCCCATGAATTTTTCGCGCAGTTCCGGATTTTGCGTAGCTACCCCAACCGGACATGTATCTAAATGACAGACTCTCATCATGACACAGCCGAGAACCACCAACGGCGCTGTAGCAAATCCAAATTCTTCAGCACCGAAAAGAGCAGCCATCACCACATCGCGACCTGTCATCAGCTTGCCGTCTGTTTCCAAAACAACGCGGTCGCGCAGACCATTTAACATGAGCGTTTGATGCGTTTCAGCAAGCCCCAGCTCCCAAGGAAGACCCGCATGCTTAATACTTGTTTTCGGCGACGCTCCTGTACCGCCATCATAGCCGCTAATAACAATGACATCGGCCGCCCCTTTAGCTACACCTGCCGCAATCGTTCCCACTCCAGCCTTCGAAACAAGTTTGACGCTAATACGCGCTTCTCGATTCGTGTTTTTCAAGTCGTAAATAAGCTGAGCTAAGTCTTCGATTGAATAAATATCATGATGCGGAGGTGGAGAGATTAGCTCAACTCCTGGCGTAGAACCGCGAACCTTGCCGATCCAAGGATACACTTTGTTTCCTGGCAGTTGTCCTCCTTCACCGGGCTTTGCTCCTTGTGCCATTTTGATTTGCAGTTCATCCGCATGAACTAAGTAATGGCTTTTCACCCCAAAACGGCCTGAAGCGATTTGCTTAATGGCGCTTTTGCGAAGATCGCCGTTTTCATCAGAAACGTATCGGCTTGGGTCCTCTCCGCCTTCACCGCTATTGCTTTTCCCGCCAATGCGGTTCATCGCGATCGCCAGCGCTTCATGAGCTTCCTGGCTCAATGAGCCATAGGACATCGCTCCTGTTTTAAAGCGGCGCACAATCGACTCTACCGGCTCTACTTCTTCGATTGGAACCGGTTTTCTTGTTTTATCAAATTCGAACAAATTTCGCAAAAATGTCATGCGTTCTTCATTTGCCATTTTGCTATATTCCTTAAAGAGCTGATAGTCATTTTTTCGGCAAGCCCATTGAAGCGTATGAATCGTCTTTGGATTAAACGCATGATGCTCGCCGTTTCTTCGCCACTGGAACTCGCTGCCCGAATCCAGTGTCGCTTCCCGTTCCGTTGACTGGAATGCTCTCTCATGGCGCAATTTCGCTTCTAATGCAATCTCATTAAGCCCAATTCCACCGATTTGTGAGGCGGTTCCAGTAAAATACTGGTTTATCACCTCTTCGCCGATGCCGACCGCTTCAAAAATTTGTGCTCCTCGATAACTTTGCACCGTCGAAATCCCCATTTTTGACATAACTTTGACTACGCCATCTGTCGCTGCTTTTTTATATTTACTCACCGCATCCTCGTAAGAATAAGACAGCACTTCTTTTTGGATCGCGTCGCGAATCGTTTCGAATGCCAAATAAGGATTCACTGCATCAGCCCCATATCCGATCAAGGCCGCAAAATGATGAACCTCTCGCGCCTCCCCGCATTCGACGATAATGCTTGCATTCGTGCGCGTTCCTTTGCGAATTAAATGCTGATGAAGCGCACTCACCGCCAAAAGCGGCGGAATAGCGATATGCTGCTCATCCATGCCGCGATCAGAGAGAATAAGAAGCGTTTTCCCTTCCCTTATAGCAGCATCTGCTGCTTCACAAAGCTGATCGAGTGCATGTTTCAAATGATCTGTGAATAATGACGGCAGCACAGCACAGCGAAACTCTGGGTACGGATTTGCTTTAAGCGCAGCAAGCTCTTCATTCAAAAGAATCGGAGAGTCTAAGCGGATGCGGCGGGCCGCTGATGCATCCGGATGAAGAATATTTCCTTCTTTTCCGAGGAGTGTCATCGTGGAGGTGACGATGTATTCACGAAGCGAATCGATCGGCGGATTTGTCACTTGCGCAAACAACTGCTTAAAGTAGTTAAACAAGCTTTGCGGCTGATCTGATAACACCGCAAGCGGCGTGTCATTCCCCATGGCTCCGACAGGGTCCTTCCCATCTTTGACCATTGTGAAAATCGTCTTTTCCACATCTTCGTGTGTGTAGCCAAACGCCTTCTGCTTGACAACCAGCTCCTCCATCTGCTCCATTTGCTCTGGAATTGGCAAATCTTCCAACGATATCAACTGTTCTTGAAGCCATTGCCGATACGGCTGTTCTTTGGCAATTTCTGCTTTGACCTCCTCATTGGAAATAATTCTTCCCTCTTCCAAATCGATTAACAGCATTTTTCCTGGGCTCAGACGATCTTTATACAAAATGTTTTCCGGCTCTAATTCAATCACTCCTACTTCTGACGAAAGCACGATGTAATCATCTTTTGTGACATAATAACGGGCTGGTCTCAACCCATTGCGATCCAAAATCGCCCCAATCTGTTTCCCGTCTGTAAACACAATGGCGGTAGGTCCATCCCACGGCTCCATTAAACAGCTATGATATTCATAAAATGCTTTTTTCTCGTCATCCATCTCATGATCCCAAAACCACGGCTCTGGAATCAGCATCATCGCCGCGTGTGCCGGCTTTTTGCCCGCTAGAACAAAAAATTCAAATGCGTTATCTAAAATGGACGAATCGCTGCCATTCATATCTAAAATCGGAGTGATTTTCGCTAAATCATCGCCAAAAAGCTCGGAGACAAATTGCTTTTCTCGCGCTGCCATCCAATTGATATTCCCGCGCAACGTGTTAATCTCACCATTATGAATCAAATAACGGTTTGGATGGGCTCTTTCCCAGCTTGGGAACGTATTGGTGCTGAAGCGAGAATGCACAAGGGCAAAGGCCGATTGAAACCGTTCGTCTTGAAGGTCAACATAGAACTCATCAAGCTGATCCGGAGTTAACAAGCCTTTATAAACAATGGTGCGGCTCGATAAGCTAGCAAAATAAAATTCGCTGTCAGAAATCAGCTTTTCCGCTTGCTTGCGTATGATATACAGCTTTCTTTCAAAAGCAAGCTGATCGACAAGATCACGGCTCGCTTCAATAAATACTTGGCGGATGTACGGCTTTGTCTGCCCAGCCTGTTTTCCGAGTTTTCTGATATCCACGGGTACCGTCCGCCATCCTAATAATGTTTGTCCTTCATTTTGAATGATCTCATTAATTTTATGTTCATAATCGATCCGCTCCTGCTCGTTTTCCGGCAAAAATACCATCCCAACACCGTATCTCCCTTTTTCGGGAAGACGCATTTTCCCACAAACCTGTCGAAAATAATCGTGCGGAATTTGTACCATAATGCCGGCGCCGTCTCCTGTTTCTGGATCGCTTCCTTGCCCGCCGCGATGCTCAAGCTGGCGCAGCATATGAAGTCCTTTTTTTATAATATCATGGGACGGCTTTCCTTTAAGATGGGCATATAAGCCGATGCCACACGCGTCATGTTCAAATTCAGGACGGTAGAGACCTTGTGCTTGCGGTAATCCGTAATGTTTCATTTGTCTTCTCCCCCATTCCTTTTACCGATAAAGTCTGTTATTGTAATTTTAGTTTCCAAAAATGATATAAACAATATATAATTCAGATTAAATCAATCTCATTTTGAGATAAATGAGAAGGAGAGAACAAAAATGGAGCTAAGGCAGCTAAAATACTTTGTTGAAGTCGCCAAGCGCGAACACGTATCAGAAACCGCTGAAGTGCTTCATGTCGCCCAATCCGCCATCAGCCGCCAAATCGCTAATTTAGAGGCTGAGCTCGGCGTCCAACTGTTTGAACGGGACGGGAGAAATGTGAGGCTTACTCCGGTTGGCCGTTACTTTCTTCCGCATGCTGAAACGGTTCTGCGAGCAGTCGACCATGCCAAGCAGCAAATCGATGAATATTTAGATCCAGAGCAAGGAACGATTAAAATTGGCTTCCCTTCTAGTCTGGCAAGTCACACCATGCCAATGGTGATCTCCGCCTTCAAAGAGCGGCATCCAAACGTAAAATTTCATTTGCGTCAAGGATCTTATCGATTTTTAATTGAGGCCGTAAAAAAAAGAGAGATCGATCTTGCCTTCCTCGGACCTGTCCCAACCGAGGAAAAAGGAATCAAAAAAGAGATTTTATTTATTGAATCTTTTGCCGTGCTGCTGCCGCAAAATCACCGGTTTGCTAAAAAAGAAAGCCTGCTGCTGAATGAGCTGCGCCACGAGCCGTTTGTTACTTTTCCAGCCGGTTACATTTTGCATAAAATTGTGCTTGATGCTTGTAAGCAGGCCGGATTTTCGCCAATCATCTCATCTGAGGGAGAAGATTTAGATGCCATTAAAGGGCTGGTGTCTGCCGGCATTGGCGTCACCCTGCTTCCTGAGAATACATTTTATGATACAATGCCGCGCTTTACCGTGAAAATTCCGATTTCCATGCCTGACGTCAAACGAAATGTGGGCATTATTCTTTCTGATTATCACGAGCCGGCGCCATCTGTGAAAGTATTTTATGAGTTTGTGAAGCAATTTTTCTCCGTTTTAGAGCGATATAAATAATGATAGAAAATTACAAAAAATGCTATAATAAACATAAGGAGGTGTTGAGAATGGAACTTTTTATCGGAGCAGTTCTTTTATTGTCTGGAGCGGTTGTCATCATGAAATTTTTAGGAAGCTCTCCTAGCCTAAAAAAACGTGATGAACACAATCAAAGCAAACCAATGGATGATTCGATCTATCCATCCCATCCATCAGGCCTGTAAACGAACCTAACCACACCTATAAGAAGACCCATTCCAAAGCAGAACCCCCATTTTTTCAACGGTCGGAAGAAAGCCTCTGACCGTTGAAAAGGGGCAAACTTCATATCAAAGGTTACGTTTCTCATTATTTTCATGACGGTGCCCTCCATACACTTGGAAAGGGAGCGAACGGACTCTAAAAAAATCGATACAACCTCCAAGCTCCTGACCTGAAAAGTTCTATTTCTCCACAAAGATAAAAGATTCTTTCCATTCCGCCCGTGGTTATGACATTTTTTCAACATGTAAGATCTAAGCGCAAATATAATATATAAAGTTTGAACGAATCCCATCTGTAAAAAACGCGATTGCAAGGCCAGTCAGCCACTTGCCTTTTCGTTGCACCTGCGCATGATGAAAACAACCGTCGCACTCCATATCCATGCCACCGCTACTATATATAATATAAAACCAACCACCTTCCCGTTTTTTAAATGCTTGCTTTTATCGTATTTTATTTTTATATAGATGTCCGTTCATTCTCAGGATCCACACACGATTTTCTCTGATGCTTTTGGTTCATTGTCGCTTTTCATTTCTGTCCATTTTTTAATGCCGATTTATATGGTTGCATGTGACGTTCAACTAGCACCATTGGTATCTCTATCCTTCTATTGACAAAGCAAATCAAACTATTATATTCTAGTAACATATTTTTTACTTAAACGCATAAAAGCATAAAAGCGTTTAAGTATTAAAGATCCAGAAAAAATTCTTGAACCTATCGCTTATTTTTTCAGCAAAAGAGAAGAAAGGAAGGAACAGCATGGAAAATCGTCAGCAAGACTTAAAGCGGGGACTGCTGCCTAGGCATGTCCAATTTATTGCTTTAGCTGGAATGATTGGCACCGGCATCTTTAAAGGCAGTTCAGACACGCTATCAATCGCGGGACCTGGGGTTGTTTTTGCTTATTTATTAGGGGGCTTGCTTTTATTTATCGTCATGTCGGCATTAGCGGAAATGGCCATCGCCCATCCAAACTCAAATGTTCAGCACCTGATAGATAAGGCGTTTGGCTTTCATGTCTCTTTTATTGCGGGCTGGCTCTACTGGATCAACTGGACGATTGTTATCATCGTTGAAATTTTAGCAGCAGGCAGCTTTCTGCAATATTGGTTTCCAGCCATTCCGCTATGGCTTTTAAGCTTGCTTTGCGCCAGCTTCATTTTCGCTATTAACTTTGTTCAAGTGAAATATTATGGAGAAATTGAGTTTTGGTTTGCCGCCATTAAAATTTTGGCGTTAACCGCCTTTATTGTTTTGGGCTGTTTGCTGTTAACAAACATCATCCCAGGACAAACAATCGATGCGCTCTCTCATTACACGGATCACGGCGGCTTTTTCCCTCACGGAATAACAGGGGTGCTAAGTGCCCTCTTAGTGGTGATGTTCTCATATGGCGGTGCGGAGTTAATCGGCGTCGCCGTGACAGAAACAAAAAATGCGGAACAAGTGCTGCCAAAAGTAGTGAAAGGAACGATGTGGCGAGTGATTTTGTTTTATATGCTCCCTATGCTTATTATTTGCGGTTTAATGCCGTGGGATAAAGTGACAGGCGAAAACAGCCCATTTGTCCAAGTATTAGATATGACCGGGTTGCCAGGAGCGGCCCATATTATGAACTTTGTTTTAGTGACAGCTGTTCTATCAGCGGCGAACTCGGGAGTATATGCAACTTCGAGAATGTTATATTCAATGGCACAAAACGGCGAAGCGCCAAAAGCTTTATTAAAAGTAAATAAGCAAGGGGTACCCATTATTGGGCTCACGATTGCAGCCATCTGTATTATCATCGGTTTATTTTTAGCTTATATCGCTCCCGGACAAATTATCAGTTATTTAATGAGCATTCCTGGATTTACTGTTCTTTTATTGTGGATCGGTATTTGCTTGGCCCAGTTAAAGCTGCGGTTTCGTTATCAACAAATCCCGGCATTTCATGTCAAGGGATTCCCGTACTTAACTAGTTTTGCCGCATTGTCTTTATCTTCCATTTTCATTTCTTTTCTTTTTAATCAAAACAATTGGATCGGTTCAGTAGTTTGCCTTGTAACGCTTTGTCTGCTTATTTTATTCTCTTTTATAGTCAAAGCAAAGACGAAACAGCCCAACAAACTAAACGACCGCTCGGCCGCCAATCTTTAAAAAATGAACCACTTGAACAGCAAGAGGCCAGTCAATGACTGGCCTCTTCATTATGCCATTCCCTTTAGAGTCCGGCTTGTTTATAGGTAGGTTAAACAATCAGATTTAATAATGCGAGCAATCCTAATGCTACCACCGAAATGATGGTCTCAAGAGCTGTCCACGTCATCAGCGTCTCTTTGACGGTCATGCCAAAATACTCCTTAATCATCCAGAATCCCGAGTCATTGACATGTGACAAAATGAGGGAGCCAGCGCCTGTCGCCAGCACAAGAAGCTCCATATTCGTTCCTGGAATACTGGAAGCAATCGGCGCCACAATGCCGGCAGCAGTCATCATGGAAACTGTAGCCGATCCTGTGGCAATGCGAATAAGCGCCGCAATCCCCCAGCCTAGCAATAGCGGCGAAATATGCGAATGCTGAGCCGCTTCCGCAATTTGTGTGCCGATTCCCGAATCGAGCAGCACCTTGTTAAATGCTCCGCCAGCGCCAATGACAAGCAAAATATTGGCCACGGGACCAAGGCAGTCGTTCGCTAGCTTTAACACTTTATCACGCTTCCATCCGCGTGCATATCCAAGGCTAAAGAAAGAGTAAACGGTTGCAATCAATAAAGCAACGATCGGGTCGCCAAGAAAGCGGATCACCCTCGCGGCTTCTGTCTCCTGGTCGAAGGCAACATTGGCGATCGAGGCCATCAACATTAAAAGAACTGGCAGCAAAATCGTAAACAGGGTGTTTGCGAAGCTTGGAAGTTCCTTCGCTTCATGATGCAGCACCAACTGCTCAGCCATTTCATCCGGCACTTTCTTATGCAGACGCGCACCGATCCATTTTCCAAACAACGGCCCTGCAATAATGGCTGTTGGTAATCCAACAATGAATGAGTACAAAATGGTTAAGCCAACATCTGCTTGAAAGATGCCAACCGCAGCCATCGCAGCCGGGTGCGGCGGAACGAGCCCATGTACAACCGATAACCCCGCAACAAGCGGAACACCAACGGTAATAAGCGAGATGCCCGTTTCCATGGCAATCGTAAATACAAGCGGAACTAATAGCACAAATCCCACTTGGAAAAATACCGGAATCCCCACTAAAAAAGCGACAACCATCATGGCCCAATGCACTCTTTTTTGTCCAAAGCGCTGAATGAGCGTCTTGGCAATTCGTTCTGCCCCTCCTGACTCTGCCATCATTTTTCCGAGCATCGTTCCAAGCGCTAACACAATTGCCAAAAATCCAAGAGTGTTGCCAAGCCCTGCTTTAATCGAATCGATAATACCAGGCACTTCATCGGAAGGAGCAATGAGGGGCATCCCCATCGCTAGACCAACACCAACTGCGGTCAATATTAACGCAACAAACGGATGAAGCTTTGCAACAGTAATTAAAAGAAGCAAAATGACAATCGCCGCAATCACAATAACCATTCCCATCCCCTTATCCTCCTGTTCAACTAAATCGGTTTAGTTTTCATGAATCATAAAGAATGCACCTATTCGGCTTGAGTTTGATCATCCGATCGTTGTCAACATCTATCCTATTTTCGTGAATATTTTGCTTGAAATGCGCTAAGCGCGTCAAATTCATCTTTCAATCGCTGGTACAACCGCTCATATAAATCAAATAACTCTAAATAAACTGCTGTATTTTTCTCGTTCGGAACATGGGTCGCTTGAATATGAACCCACTGCTTAACCTCTTCCAATGACGAAAGGTCGCCAAGCGCATAAAGCGCCATAACCGCCGCTCCCAGCGCTGACGCTTCGTGCGTTTCCGGAACAAGCAGCTCTTTCCCCAGCATATCGGAGAGCATTTGCCGCCAAAATGCCGATTTTGCAAACCCGCCTGATACGCGTATCTCCGACAGCGAACCGGTCACATCGCGGATGGCTAGAACGACAGAAAGGATGCTCAGACACACGCCCTCCATCACCGCACGAATAAAATGCTCGCGCTTATGATGAAGACTAATTCCAAAGAAGGTTCCTCGCGCCTTCGCATTCCAATATGGCGCCCGTTCTCCCGAGAGAAACGGAAGAAATACTAACCCTTCTGAGCCTGCCGGGACGGTTTCGGCATACTGTGTCAAAAGATCATATGGATCCATTCCCAGCTTTTTAGCCACCTCTCGTTCCTGACCGCCAAACTCATCGCGCAGCCATCTTAACAAAATTCCTCCATTATTAGTTGGCCCGCCGACGATCCAATGATGATCGGTCAGCGCATAACAAAATGTCCGCCCTCTTAAATCTGTTTTTGGCACAGAGGAAATCGTACGTACAGCACCGCTTGTCCCGATCGTAATCGCCGCTTCTCCAGGAGAAACGGCCCCTACTCCAACGTTGGCAAGTACCCCGT
The DNA here is from genome assembly GCF_002075365.1 of Anoxybacillus sp. UARK-01. Lineage (NCBI taxonomy): Bacteria > Bacillati > Bacillota > Bacilli > Caryophanales > Anoxybacillaceae > Anoxybacillus > Anoxybacillus sp. UARK-01. The sequence continues at coordinate 24,701 of NZ_NASY01000044.1, forward strand.
CACTCGCCCCGATCACGGCAGGGATTCCTTGGTCTACTCCCATTTGTTCTGCCCATTCTTTTTTCATTCCTTGCAAAATATAAGTTACTGGAACAGGGCGGGATAAATGCTGTTTCGTCACTCCGAGCAAATGTAGAACACCGTCGTCCCAGTCCAATGTGTCAAGATGGAAAAGCCCGGTTGCGGAGGCGGTCGAATAATCTACAACGTATTGTTCATATAGCCGATAAATAACATATTCCTTAATCGATACAAATTTATGGGCCTGCCGAAATAATGGCGGCTGCTCTTCTTTCATCCAAAGCAATTTAGGCAAAGGAGACATCGGATGGACAGGCGTTCCTGTCCGTTGATAAATCTCTAATCCTTTCATTTCATCCAACAGCCTCTCCGACTGCGCAGCGCTTCGATTATCTGCCCAGATTAAACAGCGCGTCAAAGGAATCCCTTGTTCATCTAGGGCAATCAGCGAATGCATCGCCGCGCTAAATCCTAAAGCTTTAACTTGAGCAGGCCGAATACCCGCTTTTTTTATGGCAGCGTTTACACTTCGGACAACGGTAGAAAAAATGAGGTCAGGATCCTGCTCTGCCCAGCCAGGATGCGGCTGTATAATAGGATAATCAAATGAAGCGGATGAAACGACTTGGCTAAATTTGCCAAACACCACCGCTTTTGTACTTGTTGTGCCAATATCGACTCCGATGACGACATTTCTGCTGTTGTTCACGGTCACCCGCTCCTTTTTCTTGTCTGTTCTCTATAAGATGGATTGGTTTAAAAATATCTGTATGCATCCGTATAAGGAAAACAACCGTCAAAAACGGTTGAAGCTCCATCACGCAAATGTTCGCCTGTGAAGTTACATCCACATAGCAATGATAGAATGACAGATTTTTTCCACTGCTTCGTGGGATCACAAGTTAATAACCATATTAAGATCAAAATGCCTGATCAGCCCCACACATACTCGATTGCTTCCATTTGTCCTCAGGTTGTCATAGGTTTGAATGCCATGACACAGACTGGCGTTTTTTTAGCACGGGCTCCAATCGTAAAATTTGCGGCTCTTTTTCTTCATGGCTGCGCTCTATCTTTTGAAACAACCGTTCCGCTGCTTTCCTTCCCATTTCAAACGCTGGTTGGGCAATTGTCGTTAAAGTTGGGGTATAAATGGAAGCAAACGGTACATCGTCAATGCTAATAAGAGCGATGTCATACGGAATGCGGAGCTGATTTTCTTGAACAAAATGAAGTACCTCCATCAATGTTAAATCATTAATCGCAAACAACGCTTGTGGCGGACAGCCAGACCGAAAAAGCTTCGTCAGCCCTTCCTTGATGCAAGGGATCTCCAGATTCACGATGTACTCATCCATTACCTGTAGTCCTCTCGCCTTTACAGCTAGCTTAAAGCCTTCCACCCTCTCCGTTCTTGGAATGTTATACGATACAAGCGGAGGGGTTACGATTCCAATCCGTTCGTATCCTACATCAGCCAAATGATCCACCGCAAGTTTAGCTGCTTTATAGTTATTCAAGAGAACCGCATCCACAGGCAGATCTGGAACCGTGCGATCGACAAATACAAGCGGAAACGATTCATTGACCATCTTTTCATACCATTCATAGTTTCTTCCTGTCGGAAAAATAATTAATCCATCAACCTGCTTGGCTCTTAGCATTTCAATATACTTTTTTTCTTTCTCCGGATCATCATCGGTGTTGCATACAATGACATGAAAATCCCGTTCTTGACATACGTCTTCAATCGCCCGAAGCACCTGTGTTGTTAGCATATGTAAAATATTAAAAACAATGACACCGATCGTAGAAGTAGATTTTTGCTTTAGGCTCCGTGCGACAAAGTTCGGTTGATAGCCAAGTTCTTCAATCGCTTGCGCAATACGTTTTTTCGTCTCTTCACTCATATATTCATAACGCTTATTTAAATACTGGGAAACTGTACTTTTGGAAACATTCGCTGCTTTCGCCACGTCGGCCATTGTAATTTTTTGCAAGGATATCCCTACTTTCCTGATACTAAATCGATTTAGTAAACAAGCAAACAAACAAATTATTTTATAAACCGGTTTAGTTAAATTATATATCATTTGAAAGCGCTTTTACAACTACTTTTTCGCCAACTGAAGATACAGAGTATAGAAACTCATACAGACAGAGCGCATTAGACAAACCTTTGTCAGGCGAATACGTGATTTTGCTTTTTTTCAATCAATCGAATGATCCCCCTATTACCGAAAAAACGATTTTTTATAGAACACCATCCGGCGATGAACCGAAACAATCACACGTCTCCTAAGTCGAATACGATAAAAAACCATTTAAGTCTAATCTATTTTATTTGATGAACCTATCTCACTAAATGATTGGATAGATCAGGCTTTTGCCTCAAACAGAACATAGACTGGCCGTTTTTTAGATATATAATTGACTAAAGCAATATAATCAAATAAAATATTTGACAAAATCAAATAAATTAGGAGGCACTCGTATGATTTTTGAGGAACGAATCAATGCTGTCCGTCATTTTAATCGGTTTATCACAAGACAAATTGGTGCATTACAAGAAGGATTATTACATAGCCCCTATTCCCTTACAGAATCTAGAATATTATTTGAAATTGCTAATCATAGCCAAATCACCGCCTCAGATTTGACTAGGCAGTTAGGATTAGATCCAGGCTATTTAAGCCGGATTTTAACACGATTAGAAGAACAGGGAGTTATTTATAAAGAGCGATCAGAAACCGATGGAAGGCAACGAATTTTAAAGCTTACTTCAGAAGGAAAAGCGGTTTTTTCCTTGCTCAACCAACGTTCATATGATGAAGTATCTGAATTCCTAAGTGAATTATCAGATATTGAACAGCAACAGCTCATTCACGCTATGCAAACGATTGAAGGAATACTTACTAAAAATCGCAGGTTTAAATTCTCTGGACCGTACTTTTTACGACAACACGAGCCAGGCGATATGGGGTGGATCGTTCATAAGCACGGGGCACTCTACGCGAAGGAGTATGGATGGAATGAGCAGTTTGAAGCGCTGGTTGCTCAAATTGTTGCCGATTTTATTAACCATTATAATCCTGATAAAGAACGGTGCTGGATCGCCGAGATGAACGGCGACATTGTCGGTTCTGTAATGGTGGTACACGAAAGTGACGCCATTGCCAAATTGCGTTTGCTCTTAGTTGATCCGCAGGCGCGCGGATTGGGGCTTGGTACACATCTTGTTCAAGAATGCATTCGCTTTGCTAAACGAAAAGAGTACCAAAAGCTTGTCCTTTGGACCAACAGCGTTCTTATAGCTGCAAGACATATTTATCAAAAACTTGGATTTACGCTTGTAGCCGAAGAAAAGCATCACAGCTTTGGCCATGAGCTGATCGGGGAGACTTGGGAATTAGAGCTTTAACACATGGACGAAGAGATCTCCTACGTCTCAGCAACATAGCGATGAAAGAGGGATTTTTCATCAAGCAGACGTTCTATGTTGTTTCTCCTCCTGCTTCCGTTTTCTTTTTTATCATCTAAATCAGAAACAAAGCGTTCCCTGAAAGAAGATAGGGAACGCTTTGTTTAGCGGAAAAACGCATGAAAAGGATCTTCCTCTTCTTGTTTGGGTGCTTCTCGTAAGGCTAAGTGCGCGCCGGCTAGCTCTACAGCACATAAAACGATATAAAACAAAAATCCTAGCAACATGATTTCCTCCTTTATGCTATGGTTAAAATGACAATAATTTATGAAATGCGTTTCAATGCAATAGTTTTTTTGAGGGAAGGGAAGACAATGGCAAACATTCGAGAAATCGCTAAACTAGCAGGAGTTTCTGTCGCTACGGTATCGCGTGTATTAAATCATTATCCTTATGTAAAGGAAGAAAAACGGCAAGCGGTCTGGAAAGCGGTCGAGAAGTTAAACTATACAAAAAATATCAATGCTGTTCATTTAGCCAAAGGAAAAACATCGATTATCGGCGTGATTCTGCCGTATGTCAACCACCCATACTTCAGTTCAATTGTGGACGGTATTTCACAAGAGGCGCTCCGCCACGGTTATCATCTTCTTCTATTTCAGACGAATTATGACGTGCAAAAGGAACTGGAAGCACTTGAGATGCTGCGAGTGAAACAAGTCGATGGACTGATTATTTGTTCCCGCACAATTAGTTGGGAGATGCTTAAGCTGTATCAAGAAGACGGTCCGATCATCTTATGCGAAGATACCACGGGCTGCGAAATGTCGTCCGTGTCCATCGATCATTATGAGGCATTTATGTTGGGGATGAACTATTTGATTGCAAAGGGACATCGAAAAATTGGCTATTGTATCGGCCGGACGTCAGGCACAAATAGTGAACGGCGAGACGCTGCTTATCGGGATGCCTTACAAAATATCGATACAGTTCCAAGAGAAGAATGGATTTTTGATCGTTGTCTCGAAATCGCGGACGGGGCGCGCGTTGTCAAGGCACTTCTTTCGATGGAAGACAAGCCGACTGCGCTGCTTGTCGCAAGCGATCAAGTGGCAGCTGGAATCGTGTTATGGGGGCAAAAAAATGGTTTGCAGGTACCAGAAAACTTGGCGATTGTCAGTTTTGACAATCATCCGATCGCTGAAGCGCTCGGCATCACCACAGTGGACTTGCCGTTGTTATCGATGGGGCAAAAAGCGTTCCAACTCATACATGACTGTTTCATCGGCAAAACAACGACCAACCAAAATGAGCAATTGCCTGTCCGCCTTATCGAACGGTTCTCGGTGTAGAATAGCGTTCAGCAGCGCCTCCTTATAAACGTAACCATCTGGAATCCGCTTTGGGTGGTCTTGGGCTTGCTTATTCTCTCTTGATTCTTTTACGTTATGGTTCAACGAGCATAGCGGATTATGGATGATATGAAAGGGAGTATCACAATGAGCTCTTTGCTTCAACTTACACTTTCAGCTATGAACCTCCCCCACCTCCACTCTGTTTAGAGGAGGGAGACTTCTTGGGGGGATGGTGTTAAATGTATCGTAAAATGTTTCAATGCTGATCTCTTGGAGCAATCGCAAATCTTCAAGGTTGCATTTTTTGATTTGTACAGTCATTTTCCTATACAACTCCTTGATAGAGAAAAATTAATCAATTCTTTTGTTTCCCTTTTTGACAAATTCCCAGTCAACTTCTATACTTTTTCTCGCAAGTTACAGAAGATGAAGCCGCGTTTCAGCTTATTTTTCAGAAAATTCGGTTAATGGGACATGATTCTATAATCAAGACAAAAAGCATTCCATATAGAATGCTTTTTGTTATTCAAATATTGCGAAAAGCGTTATGAATTTTTCTGTCGCCTTGGAACAGCTTTTTAATAATGAGTTTATTGAATGGAAGCGTGAATATACTAATCATTTAATCCTTTTCCATTAAGGATGTGCTGTATATACTTTTCAATTCTTGATTCTCGAGTTTTGGATTGTTTGGCCCCAGAAAAATAAAGGATGTAAGCTCTTTGTCGCCCCGGGGTCAATGATCCAAAAGCTGTTTTTAAGGCTGGAATTTCATCGAATTTTTTTTGAAGCTCTTCAGGAATCGGTTCTGGATTCTTTTTAAAATCCACTTTCAAGCCTGCTTTTTCAATTTCAATCGCTTCGTTAATATATGCCTTCAATACAGGTTCAAGCTCAGCTATTTCTTGAATATTTGTAAAACGAATCCGTCGTGCAGCCTGCGTATTCTCCCCAGGTTTTTCTAGAATATGATGGTCATCTTTTAACAAGGCACCTTTGAAAAAACTAAGTGCACAGTATTCATTAAAAGCACTGATTGTCACAACATTGCTCTTTTGGAATGTGTAACAGGGAATCCCCCATTTCACTTCTTCTGTCAATCCGCACCCAAGAACAATTGTTCGTAATTCTTCTAATTCTTTCGGCCATTTGTTTACTTTACAATCTGGAGTACTCACTAGCGGACAGCGTCCACAGCCCTCAGTTAAATATTGATCAACTTTAGGATTCATTGGATTTTTTTTCATTAGATTCCCCTCATAAATTTACTTTTGAGACATTGAGTCAAAATAGAATGCACCATCGATCTCGGCCCTGCAGTATAGCAGTTTTCCATTGTTCCGGCTTATCCTGTTTTTTTGAATAAAAGAACGGCTAAGACTAAGTATATTCGAATCGTTTTTCTCCCGGTGTTCTCTTGAGACACTTAATAAAACAAATTTACGTTTTTCCTTACACTTCCTCTAACGCTTTCTTCAGTTCGTTGACCTTGTCTGTCCAACCATATTTTGCACCTTTAAATGCATAATCTTCTTGTTCGAATCCTGTTTGTTCAAGATGTAAATAGGTGATATCGCCTTCTTGTTTTAATGTCCATGTGACAACCGTATTGATCGGGCCGCCTACCCATGTGTAAGACAACTTATAAGGCTCCTCCACTACTAACACTTCGCAATTCACCACTAAGTTTATTTGTTCATTTCGAAACTGACATTTATGTCCTACGATAGGTTTAAAATCATTTTCCATAACCCATTTTGCAAGCATGTCCGAATTTGTTAAGGCGTGCCACACCTTTTCGATTGAACTTTCGAATTGAAACTCTAATGATAGATGTGCCATTATTTATTCCTCCTCTAATAACTGTCTTAAAATAGCCATTTTATCATTCCAAAATTTCTCATAATAAGATACCCAATCTTTAATTTCCTTTAATGGAGTTGCATTGATTCGATACCTTGTTTCTCTGCCAACTTTTCGATCGATCACTAAATCAGCTTCTTTTAGAATAGACAGGTGTTTAGAAACAGCTGTACGCCCCATTTGAAAATGAGCGGTTAATTCATAAAGCGGCAACTCTTCCTTATCTGCCAATAGGCGCAACAATTTGCGCCTTGTCGGATCAGCGATAGCTACAAAAACGTCGCGTTTCAGAGTTTTCTTTACCAATGGCCTCCTCCTTATCAATTAGACACCAATTAGTGTCATTATTATACGACACTAATTGGTGTCAAGTCAATGAGTTTTATATATTCTGTAAAAATTCGAGTGAGGAACGTGTTGCCAAACGCATAATGGCTGCTTAACAATTCGGCTTGAAAATTTCATTATGAATTAGCACGTTATTTCAGAACCAAAAAGAGGTGATCGTCGAAATTACGGAATAACCTCTGACCCTGAAATACTTAGATGTCACCCTTACGATTGGATCATCAAGTGAAAAAAAGAGCGCCCCTTCTTTTTACAGCACAGGCTTTTCTTCTAAATATAATTATGATGATTCACCTGCAATACAATTTGTATACAGCTAAAAGCTCCCCGGATTCAAACCTTAACAATTATGAATACTCGACATAGAAAACTCAACAATTCCCCCGTATAGATGCGGCAGTTCCGAGCATACTAACCGATAACAATATAAATGAATAAGGTGAATGGGATGCTAGAGAATTGGAAACATTGGATTAAGCAAGCGGCCAACGCTATTGAAGATTGGTTCGAACAAGAAGAGCGGTCGTTTGCGGATATTGCGCATTTTATACGCTGTCATCCTGACACGTCTGTCACGGAACAAACATGGCTCGGTCTGACGTACCGCTTTTATTCGCTTCATCTCAAGCACGTCTCGTTCTCGATGGAAGCGAGAAAAAAGGGGACAAACGAAGAACACATTTTATTTCTTTCCGTGTGCCGCCCCTTAAAGGCGCCGATCGTGTATCGTTCTTATGACGAACAAGGCGACCTGTACCGAGTCATCCACGTTCCGCCGCTCACGCAACAAGCCGCATCCCGGCCATAACGTGATGCGGCTTGTTTCAACCTTTAATGCCTTGCAGCCATTCTTGATAACATTCGGCACACAACGCTTTTTCTTGTTCTTCATCCGCTGTATAGAAGGATACATAATGAACTTGGTCAGCGCATTCGCTTTGGCAATAAAAACACGTTTCGTCCATCTCCAAATCCCCCTTTGCCCATTATTAGCGTGAGCACACGGGAATTTTTTTGCGTGTAAACTGCTCCCCATTCTCTTGGTGAAAGCGCCTTTTATTTTTGAAAAAATTACGCTAATATACATGTTCACCATGCACACAATAGGTTTCGGAAGGTGGTGAAAGAGATGAGAGCAACAGGTGTTCATGAAATTTTGGAGCTTCATGAGCTTCTTATGTTGAAAAACGTCTGTCTTGCAAAAAGTAAGGTGATGCAGACGATGGCCACAGATCCTGAGCTTCAATCATTAATTCGCCAAGATATTGAAACAACCCAACAACAAATCGTTGATTTACAATCTCTTCTATCCTAACGCCAAAAGAGGTGATGTAGATGATGCAACAACCAACTGGTGGCTCTCAGCCTTTAAATGATCAATTAATCGCCATCGATCTTCTTATTAGCATAAAGAATGGAATTAAAAGCTACGCAGTAGCCATTACAGAATCCGATACTCCCGAGGTGCGCAACATCCTTAAACAACATTTAAATGATGCCATTCAATTTCACGAAAAAGTGAGTCAATATACGATTAATAAAGGCTATTACCATCCAATAAATGTTCAAGAACAGTTGCGTGTTGACATGCAAGTGACCCAGCAAATCACACAAGCGAATCAACTGCAATAAACTCATCAGGATTCAGTTAAACGCTGAATCCTGATGAGTTTAGTTGTTCTATCTTGTCATCCCCATGCCCTTCTGTTCATAAAATCCCCAGATAAATCCATTCGGCGCCAACGGAAGAATGGAAAAATACTGCTTTAATGAACCTCCCCCACCTAAACTCGATTAAAAGGTGAGAGACTTCTTGATAGATGATGTTAAAATTCCATTCATTCATCTTCATTGATGGATGCCTGTTTTTTATGGATCTATTTTCATGCCTGCTAAAAACCATCATCCCAACCACTCAAACGAACTTCTCAAATCTCCTTGCCCCGGAAAGAATCGAAAAAATAATACGATCCTCTTCTCCCTTATCATCTGTCACAGACTATCCGCTGCTTCTTTACTGAATATATTTACCATAATCAGGGACCGCTATATGATCGAAATCTCTGACTAACTGGATCAATCCTGCACGGAGCTGCTCTCCAGTTACTGGTTTTCCGTGTCCCGTAACAGCTACTTCTGGATGCAGAGTTGCCAATTTACGAACAGACTCTTTTGCCTTCTCCCAATCATTTGTAAAATAACGCGGCGGTCCACTAAACTCTAGCTTCTGCGTCAGCACTTTAAACAGTTGATCCTGACGAACAGTAACAAATGCATCTCCAGCAATGAGCGCGCGGTCTTTTTCACGAAACAATGATATATGTCCAGGGGTATGACCAGGGGTATGAATCCAGCGAAATTCAGGCAGATGAGGAACCATTCCTCCACTTGGAAGTGGTTGAACACTGCTTCCTAAATCGATAGGTTCATTCGGAAAAAGGGCGGATACCTTTGCGATCATCCCTCCCTCTACTGACGGATCAGGCGCAGGATAGCTTTTTTTCCCTGTTAAATAAGGCAGTTCAGCTGGATGAGCATAAACCGGGATGCGCCAATATCGGATCAGTTCAATCACAGCTCCGACGTGATCAAAATGTCCATGAGTCAAAATGATCGCCTTAGGGCGGCTATTCGAACCAAAACGCTTTTCGGCTGCAGCGATAATCTCATCAGCTGAACGAGGCATTCCCGCATCTACAAGTATAAAATCAGCGGCATTGGGAAGACCGATCAAGCAAATATTCACAATCTGAACGGTATAGCAATATAAATCTGGCAATATTTCCGTTCCTGTTCCATGAGCAACCGATATAGCCGGAATAAAGGTATAGTCGCTTCCGTAGTGATTTTCTTCTATCTTCATATCCATTCCCTCCTTCAATGATACTATCCCACTTTTTTTGCCGCCTATTCTGATATAAGAAAATATTCCTAAAACACCGATTATCCTTTATAATGTGCAGAAGGGGGATATTCATATTAGGAGGGATGTATATGATGAAAGTCTCATTCCATAAGCTACTCCAAAACGAAGACGGAGCAATCCAGCTGTTTCGCAAAAAAGAGAAAAAGGACGCGAACACGGCTCCCATGCAAACATCTTCGCTTGACTTGCCCGATTCGGCCGTTGCCTATTATCGACAGCTTTCCGCATCCAATTATCATCAACAAGTCGTTCTTATTGGATTGACAGCGGAGGATTTTCAGCGTCTCGCCTCCCTGCGCCCGATTTTTGCCAAACATGTTCACGCCATTGTTGATGCTTTTTATGAGCGCCTTGGCCAAATAGCAGATTTGGTCCATATTATTGAAAGCCACTCGACGATTGAGCGCCTCAAGAAAACACTGCAATCGTATTTAATGGACATGGTATCTGGTGAAATAGGTGAACAGTATATTATTAGAAGAAAAGTAATCGGCAATGTTCATCATCGTATCGGCTTGTTTCCAGAGTGGTATTTAGGCGCTTATTCTCTTATCCAAAATGAGGTGCTGAAAATATTGATGGAAGAGCTTCCGCCGAATGAAGCCGTTCTGGCCTATTCTTCTTTTTCCAAGCTTTGTTCGTTCGACATGCAAATTGCCATTGCGACGTATATTGAATCCTATACGTCATCCATGATGAAGCTAAACGAAATCGAAGAGCTGCAGCACCGTCTCACGGAATCAGCTGCGATTCTTGCTTCTAGCGCTGAGGAAACGAGCGCCTCCATCACAGAAAACGAAAAAAACGTACAGGATATTCTAAACGAAATCTATACGATTCAGCAGCAATCAGCCGAAATCGCGGAGCGGGTCGAAAACGGAAAGCACGATGTCATGGACACATTAACAAAGCTTGATACGATCGCCGAGTTAATTCATGGAACGAAAGCATTAACAGCGGAGCTGACTAACAGTTCTTCTCAAATTGGCGAAATTGTGAACACGATTCGCAACATTTCTAATCAGACGAACATTCTCTCTCTCAACGCCAATATCGAGGCCGCCCGTGCTGGTGAACATGGAAAAGGATTTGCCGTTGTAGCAAATGAAGTGCGAAAGCTCGCTTATCAAACGGCTCAATCACTCGATTACATTCAAAATCATATTGATATCGTGCAACAAACGATTCAGCAATTTGAATCCTCGTTTCAACGCATTGTCGATGAAACAGGAGCTTTTCGCGCAGTAAACGAGAGCGTGATTCATATTTTTGATCAATCCATTTCCGATGTTAGGTCGAACAGTGATAAAATTAGTGCATTCACAGAGTTTATGAAAGACTTCCAGCACACATTTAATGAAATCTCGAAGGCTGCTTATCAAATTGCCGAAATGGCAGAACAGCTGAACTATCTGAATCATGAACTCACAGATAAATTCAAAAAGTAGCTCCTTACAACTTTAGGGAGGAAATACGATGAACCAACCTCAATTTAAATATGAACAGCGCACATTTAAACATTTATTTGAAATGTCAGAAACGCTTCTGCACGAAGCTAACGAACAACTGATCCGCATTGACATTGGACAATTGCCAAACGACGTAGACGCACGAAATTATGTTAAATTTCGTCTGATGCATTTGCAGCGCTCGTTTGGCGAAAGCGTTCCGATCGAGTTTCGCTCCACCTATAATTCCTTATGGAGCCAATTGTATCGTCTCGAGCATCAAGCCGACTATCGTCATCCGTATATCCAACAACTTCTTACTCACATCATGAGCGATGATCAAGATCACAGGAAAAATTACCGAAAATAACTATAGCAAAAATATGGCGGCAATGCTCGAACGATTAAATCAATACATTGTACTGACAGAGATGGAACAATACGCGCTGCAGCTTGTCTTGTGGGAGCTCATTTCCAACGTCATTCGCCATTCTACAGTAAAAAAAGCGGATGTTCTTATTCATTTATCGACAGAGGACATCACGATTGAGCTCATCGATCACGGAAATGGTTTTGACTGGCGCAGTCAAATCACAAAAGCTCCTCCTTCCCTGCTTGCGCCACATGAAGGATGCGGATTATTTCTCATTCAACAGCTTGCAACACACGTAACCTTTGACGATGCTGGCAAAAAAGCGCGTGTCATCATTCAGCGCGCAAAAATTGAGGAGGAATTTCGATGATTCAAATAACAACCAACAACGATGTGACGATTGCCGTATTTCAGCAAGATATTAACTTTGAAACAACGCGCATCATGGAAGAAATACTGCGTCATCATACATACAGCAACATTTCGCGGTTGCAAATCGACCTTTCTGCCGTCCGATTCATTGATAGCTCTGGAGTGCGCCTATTTATTAGCTGGCTATATCCTCTAAAAGACCGTATACACATTGAAATTATGGGAGCGTCTGCTCCGATTAAAAACATATTGTCCATTTGTCAAATTGATCAGTTTGTCGATGTCAAATAAAAAATAGCTCCTAAAAGTTTTTATGACGAATCATCAGCTTAAGCTGCCTTTCCTTGACACTCGAGAAAAAGCGGACGATAAGCGGCTTTTGTATAGTAAGAGATCACAACATATTAGACAATGATGCTACATCGCGTCAACATCGCTTTATGCTCCATTCTTATTTATGAATCACTGCCTTGGCCATCGGCAGCCAAAAGCTAGCCGATGGCGCCAGAAAAACGAAAAGCCAGCTGGCGGATCAACATGCTGTGATCCGAAACACTGGCTTGTTCTGTAAACCGGTTATATACTTTTCACAAAAACCGCTGGCCAAATAAACGTTTCCTCGATTAAGAGCGGCTGTTTTTATCCTATCCCGCCAGAACGACTCCCACCTTCAGGAATATGAAGGGCGTTGCCCGATAAACAATGGGGAGAGGAATGTCGATTGGCACTAGCCAAAGTAGAATGGAATTACTAGGACATATGGGCTTTTCTATACTTGTAAGTGGTTCTTAGAAAAACGAAAAGACAGGTCGTTTGTCATGTACAATCTTCAACGTGTCCTTGTCTCTGCACGCTCGAAGCAGCGAAAAACAAGCCCAGAACAAACTTACAAGATTCGTTGTCATTTCACCGTTGGAACGGCGGGGAGAGCCTGCTAAAAAACCGAAAGAGGCTTCTATGCTTGCAGGAATCTTCCATTTCGAAGCGAATGCGGGAGTAGCCTAAAAAATATGCATGCCCACAAATGTCATATCATCATCGCCAAAGCGCTGATGATTCATTTTACCTTCAAGTTGCTGCACAAATTCTTGAAACGATCGACATTTTGGCAAAATGCGCTCCACATAGCTCTCCCATTCCCCTCCGGTCGCTTCGATCATTCCATCTGTATAAATCGCCAAATAAACCGGCCCGCTGAACTGAAGCTTCTCTTTTTTATAAGAAAATTGGGGCACGATCCCGATCGGTATTCCCCCTTCTTTCAATCTCTTCATCTCTCTTCTTTCTAAAAGCAGCGCAGGCGGATGTCCGGCATTCACATACTCGAGCGTTTTCCGTTTCGTATTGACAACACCATAAAAGGCGGTCAAATAGGACCGATTCTCAAAAAGACGCAAGGTATGCCTGTTTAATTCGTAAACCACGCGCAGCGGATCAGTTACACGCATCATAAGCCCTGGCAGTAATGAACGAATCGACATCGCCACAAGCGCAGCGGCAACGCCATGCCCCATCACATCAATAACAATAAACGCATATTCATGAGGACTCACTTGATTCCAATAATATAAATCTCCTGACAGCTGAGAAGAAGGAATATATTTTCCGTATACACAAATTTCTTCATTATAGATCGAAGATGGGAGCATTCCTTCTTGGATACAACGGGCAAGCTGCAAATCCTTTTCCATTTTTCTTTTCAGCTCCAATAACTGCCGGTCTTTCTCGATATGGACGATCCTCATTCTTTTTGCCTCATCCGTCCTTTGTTTTTGACGATACGCCAAGCGAATGCGAGAGATTAGCTCCGTCGTTGTAAATGGTTTACGAATATAATCAAACGCTCCGGCCTCCAAAACGTATTCAATCTCGTCATCACATTCAATCATCGCCACAACTAGAATATCTTTTTGAAAAAAAATAGACGGCTTTTGCTCTGTTTGCTCCGCTAATATCGCCTGAACGTTGGCTAACACAGCATCAACCTGCTTTTCTTGCAACATATACGCGTGGGCCTTATCCATTTGATCAAACACCTGTATCGATATTCCCCTGATCTTCTTTAACATTTCTTCCATTTTCATGACGGCTGCTTGATTCTCTTCAATTACGACGATGTTCATCGTTTAACACCCTTTTTTCATCCCCTGTCTCTTTTATCCGGGCATCATTATTTTCGATAAGCCTTCCATATCAATTGAGTACAATCTAACAAATGCATGGCGGATCGTCAATATGACTTTCTCCTAATGAACCAAAGAGGCGGCCGCACGGTGTCAGTAATCGTGTTTGCCTTATTGAATAAATAGCTTCATCATCAACGGTAGCCCATAAGATGATGGCTTGCAATCGATTCCGTATTTTTGAATCTGCGTGGCTACATATGAATCGAATTTGTTATCATCATATTTCAGTCAAAAGGCACCCCGAAGGATGCCTTTAATCAAATGACTATCACATTGTCGTCTCGATTTTTCCAAACACTCCATAAATATACCCGCATAGCACGCAGTATACGATATGAAACCTTGTATCCCCATCTTTGCTTTTTCTGACACTGTTACCTGACACAATATTTTCGATCCCACTTGTACCACAATTAGGACATTGCAGATTGACCATTCCTATCCTCTCCTCTCCCTTTATAATCATTCGATAAAAAAAGACAAATTCCTACATGATTTGATCATTTGTTGTCGACAAAAAATAGCGAGACTTAGGATGAATGGTCTTTGCCATTAGAAAATGATACGACGCTTTTAACTCCCTTTGGCTCAGATGGTCCCCTCCATCAAAGGGCTTTTTATTGAATGAAGGATTATGAGAGGCCGCTTCTTCAGCAATTGGCAATCCCTGTCCGCAAAACCTCTTCACCGTATGGAAAGCAGAGAAATCGGTATCATTCCTCCTATTCCCGAAACATCAAGCGTCTTTTCTCTCGAACAAGAATGTTACTGCTTTCTTCTGGATTGCTCATCTGTCTGTTTCACTGCTTATTCTTCCTTCTTGAGTTCCGGGTTCTATTTTACGATATTCAATACTGGATGGATTCAGCCCATTTCCTAAAGATCCGTAAACATTCCCTTGGCGCGGTTCGACCAATTCGTTTTGCTGATAGTAAAGTCTTGGTGTCTTCCAGAGTGCCCATAATGCTTTGAGCATTGGCATTTCATGGTATCGATCTGGCCACATCCTTTTAATATGTTCTTTTACTAATGGATAGTACTTGGAACTCATGCTTGGAAACAGATGATGCTCTGTATGATAGGAAAAATTAAAATGGAGGAAATCCACCCATTTTGGAACGGTAACGGAAAGACTGTTAGCAAGCGGGTCGTTGACAGGAACTAAAGGATTGAGACGATGATTGGTTGAAATATAGCTCATCACAATAAAATTAGCGATCAACAGCGGTAATAAAAAGCTAAAAAACCAATTCGCGAATCCAACAATAAACAGCAAACCAATCCATGATATCCAAGGCAACATAAACTGCAAAAAGACGATAGCGCGATTTTTGGGCTGAAACTGTTTGCGAAAATAACCAAGCATCCTGATCGAATGAAACGTAAACATAATCGTTAACGAACTAAAGGCGAAAAACGCCCGTATCGTAAATGGAATTTTATAGATCCAGCGCAACAGACGGCTTTGTGCCAATTTGCTCATGCTCGGCCATGCATCAGGATCTTTTTCTTCATTTTGTGTATGGACATGGTGTGTGGCATTATGCCATTTTCTCCATAGCTTCGGACCGGTGCATAACGGCCAAAAGGCAACAGCTCCAAGAAAATCCCGTAGCCATGGTGTCCGCACAACCGTACCATGCAAAATTTCATGTCCTAAAAACCCAAGCGCCGCAAAACTAAAACCTAATACAACAGAAATCAAGGTATTCCATATCACATGAAGATCGAACAAAGAAATAACGAGGATACCACTAAGTACTGTCAATAGATACACCAATCCAAGGAAAAGACGGGATGGGGTAGGTTGAAATGCTTTTTTCGGCAAATACGGGGAGATTTGCGCCGCATACCAACCGAATGAATGAAACTTTTTCATATCATAACTCCTTTCAACTTTAACCTTTTGCCTGTAATCGAATGTAGCAAAAGGGGCCAACCTAACAAAAATTACAATTTTATAAAAAAAATCACATAACTGTTGATACGTTTGATTTATCTTAACATTCCCCTATTTGTCCTGTCAATGGATTTATGACCTAGTATTATTAACAGTTGCTAATCTTTCTATCAGCACGATCCCTAAAGCTGAATATACCAATCGATGGAATTGGGGATAATTTTCCAAATAAAAAAGCCATCCTTAAAGATGGCGCTCCCAATCAACGAAATTCTCTGTTCTCTTTATCAATGCTTTTCTGCTCACCTTCATTATTTTCAGGCGAGGAGGCTCCCGCTTTAATGAAGAACAGGCGGACATGGGGAAGAGTTGACATGATGGCGATGCAGCAATCCTCCCTTAAAAGAAATCAGCAAAAAACGTCGGTTTTGGCGAAATCATCGCCTCCAGCTGTTTGACTTCGGCTTCTGTTCCCTTCAGCTTGCCCATCTGATATAATGACCAAGGCCGCACATACCCCAGCAGCAAGGCAGCCGCCGTATTGATATCGAGCAAAAGCCCCCGCTTGGGCGGATGCAGACAAGTGGATTCTTCTTTTGTTGTCTTGCGAAATACCTTTACTCCCTTCTCATCCAGTTGGTAAATAGCTGAATTCCACGGCGCCACTTCATCATGCACATGCCAAAACAGCGGATTCTCTTGTTTCACAAAAGGATACGCTTGCAAAAAGCGTTCTAGATCAACGATTCGCGCCATAAAGTACGGATGAATTTCTTGGACGATTCTTGGCTCTTTCAACAAATAAGGAAGCGGATCGTCAACAGCGGTCACAATCGTCACCTGGTCTGCCATGGAATCATGCTGGCAAATAAAGTTCCATAGTCCTCTTTTTGCTTCTTCATGAAGAGCCACCATTTCTTTCACATGCATTTGCCGGTTTTGCATGTCATACAACAAATACCCTGCTGTTTGATGATCCTTATCTATGTACAATACCGCATGCTTCGCTTTGGCGAACACAAAATGCTCCCACCAAAAATGATCGCGCTTTAATCCGCCGTTATATGAACGAATATAGCCTTCATACACGCTGTTTAACAGATCCACATTCTGAAGGGAGGCCCTCTCCATTCGTCCTGCTGCTTCTGGTAATGGGACGAGCTGCTTATTCTCAATGATTAATTTCTTATAAGAAGCAAAAAGCTCCCAGCCAAATCTTCTGTAAAAATTCACTTGAAACGGATGGAGGAATGATATACTTTTCCCGCTCTCCCTCATTCGTTCCAACGATTTTGTTAACAGCTTGGCCACCTTTCGCTTCCGGCGATGCTCAGGCCATGTCGCTACGCCGGCTACCCCTCCCATTTCCCATTCTTGTTCGTGAATAAAAACCGTAAATGGCAGCAAATGCACTTTTGCAGCAAGTTGGCCATTCTCAAAATCTCCCAAAATCTCTTGTTTATCCGGTTGATCAAGGGCATAAATCCGCTTCATCACAGCAATTTGTTTCCGGTATTCAGTATTGTACTTGTCAGGTTTCGGCATCGGCATTTTCCGTATGTTCACAACTTCCTTGAATTTTGATTTGTCATCAAGATGTTGCAACAATTGCAAAAACTTTTTCCAATGCAGTTTGCCGTGTTGTTCAAAGAGATCAATCCCATAAGCATGCAAAAAAGACGCATAGAT
>NZ_NASY01000045.1:0-75972 GCF_002075365.1 Anoxybacillus sp. UARK-01
GAATTATTTATTATTTTTTATTTATCTGAATATTTTTTAAATATATGTTGAAAATGCCTAAAAACATTGATTTTTAGCGGCTTTATTGTTGTTATACTACAGATGGAAAAATATGATTACTATTGCATAAATAATATTCTTTCGTTTATGATGTTATTGACTAGAGACAACAAAGGAAGGGGAGAACACCATGGTATTACTTTCGGTCACGATTTATATGATCGGGATGTTACTGATTGGATATTGGGCATATAAGAGAACATCAAATCTCTCTGATTATATGCTTGGCGGACGTACATTAGGTCCTGCGGTTACAGCGCTCAGTGCTGGGGCTTCTGATATGAGCGGATGGCTTTTAATGGGATTGCCTGGAGCGATGTATGTACAAGGCTTAAGCGCTTCTTGGATTGTCATTGGTTTAACGCTTGGAGCTTATGCCAACTGGTTGTACGTGGCACCGCGCTTGCGCGTTTATACAGAAGTCGCTAATGATTCGATTACCATTCCAGAATTTTTGGAAAACCGCTTTGGGGACACATCGAAGCTATTGCGTTTAATTTCCGGTCTTGTCATTATGATTTTTTTCACATTTTACGTATCTTCTGGATTAGTATCCGGAGCGGTCTTGTTCCAAAACTCTTTTGGCACAAGCTATCATACAGGACTATGGATTGTTGCGGGAGTCGTTGTGGCTTATACGCTGTTTGGCGGATTTTTAGCCGTTAGCTGGACAGACTTTGTTCAAGGCTTGATTATGTTTATTGCTTTAATTCTTGTGCCTGTTGTCACCCTTTTTCATACAGGGGGCGTAGGCGATACGATGAACACGATCCGTGACATTAATCCGGATTTGTTAAATTTATTCAAAGGGACCACTTTGCTTGGCGTGATTTCTTTGTTTGCTTGGGGACTTGGATATTTCGGACAACCACATATTATCGTTCGATTTATGGCGATTTCTTCTATTAAGGAAATGAAAAACGCTCGCCGCATTGGAATGGGCTGGATGATTTTTTCTGTCGTTGGGGCTATGTTGACAGGGTTATTTGGAATCGCTTACTATTTTGAATCAGGAGCAAAGCTAGCGGATCCAGAAACGGTATTTATTAAGCTTGGCGAAATTTTATTCCATCCGTTAATGACTGGATTTTTGCTCGCTGCGATTTTAGCGGCGATTATGAGCACGATTTCATCGCAATTGCTCGTTACCTCAAGTTCATTAACGGAGGATTTATATAAAGTATGGTTCCGTCGCTCAGCTTCTGATAAAGAGCTTGTTCTTATTGGCCGATTGGCTGTTTTGTTCGTGTCATTGGTCGCTGCTGCGCTCGCTTTCAAGCAAAACGATACCATTTTACGCCTTGTCGGTTATGCGTGGGCTGGATTCGGTTCTTCTTTTGGACCTGTTATTTTGCTAAGCTTATGTTGGAAGCGGATGACCAAGTGGGGAGCATTAGCCGGAATGGTTGCAGGAGCTGCAACGGTCATCCTTTGGACGCAGTCGGATTATTTGAAAAACTTGCTATATGAAATGGTTCCTGGCTTTGCGGCAAGCTTGCTCGCGATTATTGTCGTCAGCCTGTTGACGAAACAGCCATCTGATAAAGTTCTTGATCAATTTGACCAATTTAAAAAAGCGTTATAAGGAAACAGCCTTTCCTGAATGGGAAAGGCTGTTTTGCTTTTTGGATAAGGGCTGACTCGGATAGAGTTTCGAGACTCAAGTTGCACGATGTCCCCATCGTCGAGCCACGGCCGCAGGTGATGCAAAAGATTTTTAATTTCGTTCCGTTGGCATCGGTCGTTGATCTCATGCAAGGAGGATGGACAGGAAAGCTGTTTGTATCAGACTTGTTGTTCGATTTTATTTTTCTAGCGGTTCTCTATGTAGGCAGCATTCTTATTGGAACTAAATATTTTAGATGGCAAGAGCAGAAGAATCCATGATTCCTTAGAGGAGATCGAACGGGTTCTGTGTTTCCGGATTTTTGGCCATCTGTTTATATGAAGACAGTTGGATGCTTTTAAAGCGATAATGTAAAGAAGGATTCGTTAGCCTCCAAACAGAGGCTTTTCTTTCATCAAAAATAAAAAACCGGGTACCGCCATGATCGACGGTACCCGGTTTTGCATTATGCTTGAACGGCAAATTGTTTTTCGAGCGCTTCTTCAACCGATACGTATTCGTAGCCAAGGTCACGGGCAACGGCTTCATATGTGATTTCGCCATTTGCGACATTGACGCCAAGTTTTAATGCGGCATTGTCGGCAATGGCTTGACGTACACCTTTATTTGCGATTTGTAGCGCATATGGAATGGTTACGTTTGTCAAAGCAATGGTGGATGTTCTTGGTACAGCGCCAGGCATGTTGGCAACCGCATAGTGAACAACCCCGTGTTTTTCATATGTTGGGTTGTCGTGTGTTGTGACATGGTCGCTTGTTTCCACAATGCCGCCTTGGTCGATCGCAACATCGACAATGACAGAACCAGGCTTCATGTTTTTCACCATTTCTTCTGTTACAAGCTTAGGCGCTTTGGCACCTGGAATGAGGACGGCGCCAATCACAAGATCCGATTGTGCGACAGCTTGGGCAATGTTCATCGAATTTGACATAAGCGTTGTAATTTGGTTGCCAAAAATGTCGTCAAGTTCGCGAAGACGGTCAGCGCTCAAGTCGATGATCGTAACATCTGCACCTAGGCCGATCGCCACTTTCGCTGCGTTTGTTCCGACGACACCGCCGCCGATAATCGTGACTCTGCCGCGGCTGACGCCTGGGACACCGCCAAGAAGAATGCCTTTTCCGCCTTTTGGCTTTTCTAAAAATTGTGCGCCGATTTGTGCGGACATGCGTCCAGCGACTTCACTCATTGGTGTTAAAAGCGGAAGCGTGCGGCCAACTTGTACAGTCTCATAAGCGATGGCGATCACGCCCTTTTCTTTTAACGCCCGCGCTAATTCAGGCTCTGCCGCAAGGTGCAAGTATGTGAATAAAATTAATCCTGGGCGGAAATAGTCGTATTCACTTGCAAGCGGCTCTTTCACTTTCATAACCATATCAGCTTGCGCCCAAACGTCTTTCGCGCTATCAATGATTTGCGCACCAGCGCTTGCATAGTCTTCGTTTGTGAAACCGCTTCCAATCCCTGCGTCTTTTTCAATAATCACTGTATGACCAGCTTGAACGAATGACATAACTCCAGCCGGAGTGATTGCCACACGATTTTCGTTATTTTTAATTTCCTTTGGTACACCAATAATCATGGATGAGTTCCTCCCTCATATTGTCCTTACTTGCAGTATACACAGTTTCCATGATTTTTTCTTTGTTTAGAAAAGAAAAAGAAGCAGCATTATTTTGTGGATTTCCACAAAATTAATGCAATGCTTCATATTTGGCCAATTTAATATCGATATATAATTTGACTTTTTGGTTCATATTGTGCAAATCGATTTCACCAATTTCGGCGATGCGCTTGAGCCGATATGAAAGAGTGTTGGGATGGATATTTAACGCCTTTGCGGTTTCATTGACATTGCTGTCGTGATCGAAAAAGGCTTCATACGTTTCGATGAGGTTGGTATGATGCTTCTCATCGTAGGCCTGCAGTTTTGTCAGCGCTGAATTTGCAAATTCTCCTTGCTGTTTTTTTTCTAACAATAAATCAAAAAATTGATAAATACCTAATTGTTGATATCCATAAATGGAAGAAGTTTGCTCAGGAAACTTTTCTTTCATTGATAAAACGGTCAGTGCTTCCTTGTAGCTTTTTTCAATGCATTCAAACGTTTCATAAATGCCGCCAAAGCTGCTTTGAATGCTGTTAATATGGAAGCGTTCCTTCATTTTTGTCGCAAATGAGGAGATAAATTGATTCAATTCATACAATGGCTGATCGGCTGATTTTGGAGCCGCCAATAAAATGAAATCGTTTCGTTCAACGGTATACAGTAGAACTTGAACTTGTTGAGTGGTTTGTAAAATGTAAGAAATTTGTTTTTCTAAATCGCTTGTAATGCCGTTGGCAAAGCGGAAGACAAGAACGGAAAAACGTGGGGCGGCCGGAATTTGCATCGCGCTAAAATTTTCATGAATTTCTTCATTTGTTTTAATATGGCCAGTAAGCAATTTCCAAAAAAATTCTTGCACCCGTTCTTCTCGTTTATTTTTGCGCATGTACAGCTGCAATACTTTATTTTTAGCCGCCTTCGCTGCTTTTTTCAGCAATTCCATATCATCCTTGGAAAGGGTTCTCCCTGTTTCTAGCGCCCAAATAAATCCAATCACCTCGTTATTTTTCCAAATGGATACGGCCACTCGATTCCCGAGACCCACATCAGAGATCGTTTCGACGCGCAAAGGCTCTTCGCTACTTAACAACGCAGGAATGACTCCTGTTTTCCAGAGGCTATTAATGACTTTCTCTGGAACACGGCGGCTAATAATGGTGGCGGTCCGCGCCGGATCTGTATAGTCATCATGGGCGCTGTAGGCGATGAGCCGATGGTTCGCATCTTCAATCGTAATCGGGCATTGCAACAAATCACTAATGCGATCGGCAAACTCTTCAAGACTGTCGAAATTCGCTTTAAATGGATCTTCTTTATGTATCATGTCATCCCCGCTTCCAAACGAAATAATAGTTTCAGCTCATAAGACTGATCTGCCAGTAAAGCATGGTACGGATTATTTTTTGTCTATCGTTAAACATCGGTATGGTTGATCTAGAATCAAACAGAAAAGCCATGTTGATCGTACAAGTCATGGCTGGCAAATTAGGATGTATTTTTATTGTAGCAAAACAGAAAGGAAAATAAGCAATGATTTGTCGCTGTTTTGTAAACAAGCGATAAAGGGGATATTTTCCTAAGATTGGGCGATCGAACAGCGCTGTTTCACAGAACGATGAATAAGTCTGAAAACGGCGTTGTTTGGCTGTGGTCTATAGATAACATTTGTTTAACAATCCCCCAAAAAGTTTCCCGCTCTTAACGGAGTGGGGTGGGAGAGGTTCATGGTTTAAGTTGTATTTATATCGTTTGTTTATCCTCGATATTTGTTAAAATAGTAGCGATAAGGAAACGTGTGGATGGATGAATAAAGATCGAAGCATTCTATGCTTTCTTTATATCATAAGCACAAGCGTACTTTTTCAAAACCACTATCCATCAGCACGAAAGGATGACACAGAAAAGCGGGGGAAGAGGATGAAATGGCAGACAAAGCAACAGTTAAAGCAGCTGCTCTGTCAGTTAGTGCAGCATGCAAGTGTAAGTCATTCAAAAGCGGAGGTCGAGCTGGCGCATTATATTGCGCAACAGCTTTGTACACTTGAGTATTTTCAAGCGAACCCATCTCTTGTGCAACTGCATCCGACAGGAGACGGCCGCTATTTTATCACAGCGCTTGTTAAACAAGAGGAGCAGGTAGAAGATACGATTGTTCTTGTCAGCCACTTTGATGTGGTCGATGTACAAGATTATGGAATTTGGAAGGAGTGGGCATTTTCTCCGGAGACGCTGACCCAGTATTTTTATCATCATAAGGAGAAGCTGCCGGCAGCTGTTCAAGCAGACTTAGCACAAGGGGAGTGGCTGTTTGGCCGCGGGGTCATGGATATGAAATGCGGGCTGGCTTTACATATGTCGCTTATCGAGCAGGCATGCCACGGCTATTTCCGTGGAAATGTATTGCTTCTAACCGTGCCGGATGAAGAAGTGAATTCAGTGGGCATGCGGGCGGCTGTGCCGGCGCTGGTTGAGATGGCGAAAAAACATCGCCTGAATTATCGGCTTGTTCTTAATTCAGAACCGATGTTTACGCGTTATCCAGGCGATCAAACGAATTATATTTATACAGGTTCCATCGGCAAAGTGCTGCCAGGGTTTTATTGCTATGGGAAGGAAACGCATGTTGGTGAGCCATTAGCGGGATTAAATGCGAACGGGATGGTTTCGCAAATTGTGAATGAACTAGAGTTGAATGTTGATTTTTGTGAGCTGTTTGGTCAAGAAGTGAGCCCGCCGCCGACAAGTTTGTTCCAGACCGATTTAAAAGAGGATTATTCTGTACAAATTCCGCATCGTGCTGTAGCGCTATTTAATCTATTTTTGCAGCAAAAATCAATGGATGACATTACAGAATCGTTACGGCAATTAACAAAGCGGGCAGCGGAAAAGATTGAACAGCGATATCGTGAGCAAGCTCTCCGTTTTGCGCAAATGGAGCAATCTGCGCCGAGATCGCTATCCATTCATGTGTGGACGTTTGCTGAACTGCGACAAAGGGCGGTCGAGATGTTTGGAACGGAAAAAGTGGAGAAGCTTGAACAAAGCGTGTTGGCGGATGGAGACGGAAAAGATGAGCGGCAACGGACGATTGAGCTCGTTGATCAGCTAGCCATTCTTTGCAAAGATTTAGGACCGATGATCGTATTATTTTATGCGCCGCCTTACTATCCAGCTGTGAATTCCAGCGATGATCCGCTTGTTCTTTATCTCGTTGATCAGTTGCGGGCGTACGCCAAGGAAAAAGATGATATCTCCCTTGTACAGCAACATTATTTTGGCGGCATTTCCGATTTAAGCTATGTTGGATTGCATCAACCGCTCTCTGCTTTAAGAACGCTCACCGCCAATATGCCGCTATGGGGCCAAGGATATGATCTTCCTATTCAGGCGCTGGCGGAGTTTTCTGCGCCTGTGCTAAACGTTGGCCCGATTGGCCGTGATGCCCATCAGTGGACAGAGCGTTTGAATGTGCCATTTGCTTTTGAAACACTTAGGAATTGGTTAACATATGTGATCGAACAAGCTTTTTCATTCCGAACAAAGGAGTAAGCCTCCTTTGTTTTTTTGTTTGAATAACGGGGAATATATCAATATAATGAATGGTATAGATTGACACCTGTCAATAAAGGAGGCTTGTCATGAGTCAATATGCAATTTCACAGCGAAAACTTTTAGGAATTGCCGGCTTAGGCTGGATGTTCGATGCCATGGATGTGGGCATGCTGTCATTTATTATTGCGGCGCTGCAAAAAGAATGGGGGTTAACGGCTCAGCAAATGGGTTGGATTGGCAGCATGAACTCGATTGGCATGGCAGTAGGAGCGCTTGTGTTTGGACTTTTAGCAGACAAGATTGGAAGAAAGCAGGTCTTTATTTTGACGCTTTTATTATTTTCGTTAGGAAGTGGATTGTCTGCTTTAACGACGACTTTAGCAGCGTTTCTAGTGCTGCGCTTTATTGTGGGGATGGGCCTTGGCGGAGAGCTGCCAGTCGCCTCGACATTAGTGTCTGAAAGTGTTGCGGCAAGTGAGCGCGGGAAAGTGGTTGTCTTGCTGGAGAGCTTTTGGGCGTTGGGTTGGCTTTTATCAGCATTGATTTCCTATTTCATTATTCCGTCCTATGGGTGGAAGCTCGCCTTGCTTTTGTCAGCGATTCCTGCCCTTTATGCGCTTTATTTACGGTTGAATTTGCCTGATTCTCCGCGATTTACGAAGCCGAAAGCAGAAAGCAATGTTCTTGCGAATGTGATCAAGGTATGGTCTTCTGCTTACCGCCGTGAGACGATTATGTTATGGGTGCTTTGGTTTGCTGTTGTATTTTCCTATTACGGCATGTTTTTATGGCTCCCGAGCGTGATGGTCATCAAAGGATTCAGCTTGATTCAAAGCTTTCAATATGTCCTGATTATGACGCTGGCGCAATTGCCGGGATATTTTAGCGCTGCTTGGCTGATTGAGCGGCTCGGGCGAAAATTTGTGCTTATTGTTTATTTAATGGGGACAGCGGTCAGCGCCTACTTTTTTGGCAACGCGGAATCGCACGCCTTTTTAATGCTTTTTGGCATTTTACTTTCATTTTTTAACTTGGGGGCATGGGGTGCTTTGTATGCTTATACTCCAGAGCAGTATCCGACCTCGATTCGCGGAACGGGAGCAGGGATGGCTGCTTCATTCGGTCGGGTTGGCGGCATTTTAGGGCCGCTGTTAGTCGGCTATCTTGTCGCGCAAAAAGTGGGAGTGACCACAATTTTTACGATTTTTTGCATTTCTATTTTTATCGGTGTTTTGGCCGTATGGATATTAGGAAAGGAAACCAAACAGCAGGAGCTAGCATAAGAATTGACAAATAAGAAAAGGAGCGATACTTTTAGTATTATCGCTTCTTTTTATTTTGACAAAAGAGGTAAAATCAGATGACAAAATGGTCGCTATATATTGGGCTTGTATTCGTGATGATATGCTGGGGAGCCAATGTGGTTGCAATTAAAATATTAGTCAATGCTTTTTCCCCTATTACCATTACAGCTTTGCGCCTGTTGGTTGCCGCGTTGACCGTGCTCGCTATTTTGGCGGTAACGCGACAAAGCCAGTCGGTTACGGCGCGGCAGCTGGTGTGGATTGGTCTTGTGGGGCTGTTCAATGTGGTAGGCCATCATTATTTTTTATCAGCGGGTCTGGTGAAAACAACCGCTTCTAATGCAGGCATTATTTTAGGAATGTCGCCGCTAGTCACCGGATTGCTCGCCATCGTGATTTTGCGAGAGCGGCTGGGAGTAAGCAAATTTGTCGGGATCGTTCTTGGTTTTACAGGAGTAATCTTTATTGTGATACATAGCTCTGCAAAGCTCGGTTCCGTTTCCCTTGGCGATGTTTCTATTTTTTGTGCCGTACTCGCCCAAGCACTCAGCTTTATTTTTAGTAAAAAGCTGGCGGAGACCATGGATGTAAGAGCATTAACGGCTTGGATGCTGTTGATAGGCTCTGTTATTTTGTTTATCATCGGCCTCGTTACTGAAAAAGACGGTCTGTCCAAATTGTTGGAGGGCCGAGGCTCTGCATGGCTTGTATTTTTGGCTTCTGCGATGGTGGCTAGCGGGTTGGGACAAATGATTTATAATCGGGCGATTCAGCAGCTTGGAGCCGCGGAAGCCGCTATTTTTATTAACCTGTCGCCATTTTTTTCGTTAGTCGCTTCGTCGCTTTTTTTAGGTGAGACGATCCAGATGGTGCAATGGCTCGGCTTTTTGTTGGTCGTTATCGGTGTTTTGTTTGCATCTGGAGCATTAGAGCAAGGGACGCGGCAGTCCCTGCGTAGAAAAATAATGGGGTGAAGGCAGTGACGCGACGATGAAACCATTTGTTTCGATTGTTGTTCCTACTTATAATCGACCGTATCCGCTCGCCGAGCTGTTGGAGTCATTAAGCAGGCAAATATACCGCCATTTTGAAGTGATCATTGTCAATGATGGCGGTGAACGTGTTGATCATATTATCGCATTGTACCCAGAGATGCGCATTCGTTTGATTCATTGTCAGGCGAATGTCGGTCATGTGGAAGCGCGAAATATCGGAGTAAAAAAGGCGCGAGGCGAGTGGATCATGCTCTGCGACGATGATGATTTATTGCTGCCTTGCCATCTTGAGCGGATGGTGGAAGCGATGGTTGATGCGGATTTTGTATATTCCGATGTGGAAATCTTTCACTATCGAATGGATCGGGGACAGCGCATACCGCTCCGTCGTTTTTTGTTCGCTTATGAATATGATCAAGAAGCCATGCGGAAATTCTCCACCTATGTGCCATCCGGCAGCTTATATCGAAAGGAGATCCATGAGTCGATCGGCTACTTTGATCCTTTTGTACATAATTACTGGGATTGGGATTTCTTTTTGCGTGTGTCTGAGGTATTTCGCGTGAAGCGCGTTGCGGCGGCCAGCATCTTGTACGCTTTTTCAGACGAAGGGGATCATTTATCGCGACAGATGGACAACAAACGGCAAATGTATTTAGACCGGCTTAGCGCAAAGCATCGCCTTGGGAAGCTGCCAACGAAGAATTTTTGGCTTTTGCTTCAAGAGCCGGAGGTGGCAAAGCGAAAAGCAAACAGTGAGGTTATTTGGGATGGAGCGCCGATCGTGTCGCGCTTAAGAAGAAAAATATAAAAAATAACTCCTGGCATTGACGAACATTTTTTATTTTTGTTATGATAAATAGCAAAATATGATATTGTAACGATGATGGATCAATAGTAGTTGTCCCTCTCTTCCATAGCGAGCCGGGGGCGGTGGAAGCCCGGTGAAGATGGTCAATGAAGCGGCAATCCGGAGTTGCTTTGGTACAAAGTGGATGCGGCATACGCATCAACTAGGGTGGAACCGCGGGAGTCACGCTCTCGTCCCTAGGCGCAAGGCCTAGTGGCGAGGGCGTTTTTGTTTGAAAAAATAAAGGAGGAAAAAAGATGTCAGTGACAATGGATCAAATCGTTGCTCATGCGAAGCATCGCGGATTTGTCTTTCCAGGATCAGAAATTTATGGCGGACTAGCCAACACATGGGATTACGGTCCGCTTGGTACAGAGCTCAAAAATAATATTAAGCGGGCATGGTGGAAAAAGTTTGTTCAAGAATCCCCTTATAATGTCGGCTTAGATGCCGCTATTTTAATGAATCCAAAAACATGGGAAGCATCAGGCCATTTAGGCAATTTCAATGATCCAATGATCGACTGTAAACAATGTAAAGCGCGCCATCGGGCTGATAAGCTCATTGAAACAGCTTTAGAAGCAAAAGGAATCGAAATGATCGTTGACGGGCTGCCATTTTCCAAAATGGAAGAACTGATTAACGAGCATCATATCGTTTGTCCGGATTGCGGCAGTCAAGATTTTACCGGCATTCGTCAATTTAACTTAATGTTTAAAACGTTCCAAGGCGTGACCGAATCAAGCGCCAATGAAATTTATCTTCGACCAGAAACCGCGCAAGGAATCTTTGTCAACTTTAAAAATGTGCAACGCACGATGCGCAAAAAGCTTCCATTTGGTATTGCGCAAATTGGGAAAAGCTTCCGCAATGAAATTACACCAGGGAACTTTACATTCCGCACGCGCGAATTTGAACAAATGGAGCTGGAGTTCTTCTGCAAACCGGGCGAGGAATTGAAGTGGTTTGATTACTGGAAGCAGTTTTGCGAGCAATGGCTGTTATCATTGGGAATGAAAGCCGAGAATATCCGTCTTCGCGACCATTCGGAAGAAGAATTGTCGCACTACAGCAATGCGACTACGGATATCGAATATAAATTCCCGTTTGGCTGGGGAGAGCTCTGGGGGGTTGCTTCTCGTACGGATTATGACTTGAAGCAGCATATGGAGCATTCTGGCGAGGATTTTCATTACATCGATCAGGATACGAATGAACGCTATATTCCATACTGCATTGAACCGTCGCTTGGGGCGGACCGCGTCACACTTGCTTTTCTGATTGACGCGTATGACGAAGAAGCACTTGAAGACGGAACGACGCGCACCGTCATGCGCCTACATCCAGCATTGGCGCCGTATAAGGCGGCGGTGTTTCCGCTATCGAAAAAGCTTTCTGAGGGGGCGCGCCAAGTTTTCGCTGATTTATCCAAATATTTTATGGTCGATTACGATGAGTCTGGATCAATCGGTAAACGTTATCGCCGCCAAGATGAGATTGGCACGCCATTCTGCATTACGTATGATTTTGATTCAGAGCAGGACGGCATGGTAACCGTGCGCGATCGCGATACGATGGAGCAAACGAGAGTGCCGATTACCGAGTTAAAAAGCTTTCTTGAAGAAAAAATTCAATTTTAATATAATCCACCGCACCGAGAAGTCTCCCACCTCTAAACGGAGTGGAGGTGGGGGGAGGTTCATCGTCGGGACATTTGCGGTAAGATGCGGTTGAACATTCATGGGGCTGACCCAAAAGTCCGCCAAAATCGGACTTTTGGGTCAGCCCCGATTCATTGTGAGGTTACTTTAATACCGCACAACGATAGAACAGTTTATACAAGAGGTCTGATTGTGATACATTAATGGTAAAAGAATGAAGAAAGGGTTGTGACGATGGCCATTTTAAAGAATGATTGGGCTCCTTTGTTAGAAGAAGAATTTCAAAAGCCGTATTATATCAAACTGCGGGAATTTTTGAAAGCGGAAT
Organism: Anoxybacillus sp. UARK-01; assembly: GCF_002075365.1. Classification (NCBI taxonomy): domain Bacteria; kingdom Bacillati; phylum Bacillota; class Bacilli; order Caryophanales; family Anoxybacillaceae; genus Anoxybacillus; species Anoxybacillus sp. UARK-01. The sequence goes on from NZ_NASY01000045.1 coordinate 11,987, forward strand.
ATCAGACGAGAACGATTTATCCGGATATGTACGATATTTTCAATGCCCTTCATTATACGCCTTATAAGCAAGTCAAAGTCGTCATTTTGGGACAAGACCCGTATCATGGCCCCAATCAGGCGCATGGACTCAGTTTTTCAGTGAAGCCGGGCGTTCCGCTGCCGCCTTCTTTATTAAACATCTTTAAGGAATTGCAGGATGATCTTGGCTGCTATATTCCAAACAACGGTTATTTAGTCAAATGGGCTCAGCAAGGGGTTCTTTTATTGAATACGGTATTAACCGTTCGCCGTGGAGAAGCGAATTCTCATAAAGGTAAGGGATGGGAGATCTTTACAGACCGTGTCATTGAGCTCGTGAACAGCAAACAAGAACCGGTGGTTTTTATTTTGTGGGGACGTCATGCCCAAGCGAAAAAAGAGCTGATTACGAACCCTGCCCATTATATGATTGAAGCGCCGCACCCGAGTCCATTTTCTGCCGCACGCGGCTTTTTTGGCAGCCGTCCGTTTTCCAAAACCAATGCCTTTTTGAAAAAAACAGGGAGAGAACCAATTGATTGGCAAATTGAAAATATGGGATAGAGCTGTCCGTTATTTGCCAGACTCAGGATCATCCGTTTTCAAGCCAGTCTGATAGGGGAAAATCACCAGTTGTAGACAAAATCCAAATGGACTTTGTCTACAACTTGGGATGACGTGCTTTCGCTTTATTCTAATTCGTAAATCCGCGCCTCATGAGGACGCATGTGCAAGGTATTCCCCGTCTCTTGCACGTCCTGATAATTGGTGAGCAAGAGCTGGCGGTTTGTAGCGGTTAAAGCTTTCGGCAGCTCGTAATGGTTGGCGTGGTCACAATGGTTAAGCACGACGAGAAGACGCTGTCCTTCCCATTCGCGCGTGTAAGCATAAATATACGGCTCGTTTTCGGTGTAGTCGCAGAAGGTGCCGTATACCATTTCAAGGCGCTCTTTTCGCAGTTGAATGAGCTTTCGATAATAATGATAGACTGAATTTGGATCGGCAAGGGCTTGTTTGACGTTAATAGTTTTATAGTTAGGATTGATTTTGATCCATGGCGTCCCTGTCGTAAAGCCTGCCTGTTCGCTGTCCTCCCATTGCATAGGTGTCCGCGAATTGTCGCGGCTTAACGGCTGCAAGCTTTCAAGCACCTCCTGCGGGTCGCGTCCTTTCGCGACTTCTTCCGCATATTTATTTTTCATCGCAATGTCGTTATAGTCTTCAATCGATGGGAAGCGGACGCCCGTCATGCCGATTTCTTCTCCTTGATATATGTATGGAATTCCCGGCAGTGTATGGAGCATGGTGGCAAGCAATTTTGCCGATTCCATGCGATACTCCTGATCATTTCCATAGCGCGTCACCTGTCTCGTATGATCATGGTTGTTTAAAAATTGCGAGTTCCAGCCTTTTCCCCATAATGCTTCGTACCAGCGTTTTTGAATTTGTTTAAAGCGGAGCGGATCCCAGCTTGGCATTTCATCGCATACTTCAAAATGGAACAGCGTATGCAATTCTTGCCGATCTTCTGCTACATATTTTAACCCCTCTTCCGGAGTGACAAAGGCGACTTCGCCAACGGTAAAAATGTCGTAATGACGAAACACTTTTTCGTTCATTTCCTTTAGGTAATCGTGCAGCCCCAGATGATTGGTCAAATAACGAATATCATTTGGGTTGGCGGCATCAGGAAATCCATCCGGTTTAGCGAGAAGAGCAATGGCATCTAAGCGAAATCCATCAATGCCTTTATCAAGCCAAAATCGCATCATTTCATAGATGGCTTCACGCACTTCAGGGTTTTTCCAATTTAAATCTGGCTGTTCAATCGCAAAGGAATGAAAATAGTACTGTCCTGTTGTTTCATCAAATGCCCAAGCGGATGGAGTGAAATAAGACCGCCAGTTATTTGGCTTGTCGCGCCAAATGTACCAGTCGCGCTTTGGATTGTCTTTGGATGAACGGGATTCTAAAAACCAAGGGTGTTGGTCGGATGTATGGTTAACGACAAGATCCATAATGAGCTTCATGTCGCGCTTATGTACTTCATGGAGCAAGGTTTCCCATGTCTTCATGTTTCCGGCTTTATCCATGATTTGATAATAGTCGGAAATATCGTAGCCGTTATCTTTATCTGGTGATTGGTAGCATGGGTTAAGCCAAATCACATTAACGCCGAGATGCTGAATATAGTCCAGCTTTTCCATTAAACCTTGCAGATCGCCGTAACCATCGCCGTCGGAATCGTAAAAGCTTCGCCAGTAAACTTGATATACGACCGCTTCTTTCCACCATGTTTTTTTCACAGATTTCACTCCTCTCAAACTATCTTAGCTTGAAATGTTTTTATATATAGAATACCATTGAATCAACATGAGAAGAAAGATGGGAGTGAAAACGTTTTGGATGTTTCAATAACAACGATTTTAACGAAAATGTCGGAACAGCTTCAAAAAGCTCGGTCGATACAAAATGAACAGCAGCTTCGCGAACATATTGCCGCCCTTCGAGTTCTTTGCGATCTGATTTTAGAAGGAGAGCTTCAAGCGGCGCATGTTGCGGCTTCTTCATTTGAACCGCTAGTATTAGAAACAAAAACAGAGCGGATGGACATCGGGGATGATGCGAATGGGCCATCTTTGCTCGATTTTTAACATCATTCATCCAGGAATCCCCGCCTCTTAACGGAATGTAGAGGGAGGGTTTTTCTTTTGATGGTGAATGCGATATGATAAGAGTGGAACTTATATCAACGAGGGGAAGAAAAAGGATGAAGCTATTTGTCTTGCTGGGAGCTATCAATGGATTTTTAGCTGTCGCTTTGGGAGCATTTGGTGCACATGGACTAGAAGGAAAAATTCCCGAACGTTATTTAGAAATCTGGAAAACGGCTGTGCATTATCAGATGTTCCATGCTGCTGGTCTTTTTGTTGTCGCGCTTTTATTGGCCAAATGGCCCAACGCAGGATCGCTTCAAGCAGCGGGCTGGCTTATGTTCACAGGTATTGTCTTGTTTTCGGGAAGTTTGTATGTGTTAAGTTTAACACAAATCAAACCGCTTGGGGCGATTACGCCATTTGGGGGCGTGGCCTTTTTAATTGCGTGGGCGCTGATCGCTTACGCGGCCGTAAAATATTGAAAAAAACAGGTTGTAGACAAAGTCCTTTTGGATTTTGTCTACAACCATTTTAGGGGCTCTCCGCTTATGATGGTTTTAATGAAGGCGTTTGTCAACAATCTGAAAAGGGCTGCGTTTGGCAGCCCTTTTGCCTTATCATCGAGGAGAGTAGGAGCTTAATCCAGCGGCACTGCCTGCGTATGGATATTCATAGGCAATCTCTTCATCAAAAGTCACATAATTAAGGTAAATCATCGGAAGCAAATAGCGCTTTCCATTTTGCGGATCACTTAAAATTAAATGATCTCGTCCAGCTGCTTCGATCGTGCCCCGAAAAACTTTGGCGTTCCATTCCCGATTGTTTTCAAAGGTCATATAAACGGTAGCCATTTTCCCTTTGTTTAAACGTAAAATATTTTCAATATAAGACTCTTCGAGCGGCAGCATCCCGGCTACCGGCTGGCTGGCAGTTGTGGGAGTTTGGGCTGCGAACGAAGGGGTCTGCATTCCAAATCCAGCCATTGGCGCGGCAGCCGGTTGATATGGTACAGCTTGTTGAGAGTATGGATAAGTGGTTGGATAATAGCCTTGCGGATAAGCATATCCATAAGGATATGATGCATAACCTTGGCTTTGTTGACGATCTTCTTCATACGTCATCTCAAGACCCTCCTATGAAAAGTAGATTAATATACTCGCGGACAATTGCTTCGCGTTGGTGCAAAGAAGCAATGTGATTTATAACGGCCGACGTTTTGCTGATTAAACCATTGCGGTGGGCAGTCGCCTTCCGGTTTGAAAAACCAAAGTGAATTCGTAGCTGGATGATAACGCCAGCCGCGAATCACTTGGCGGGCTAGCTGAATATCGAGATCTCTCGCTGCTTGGTAAAAGTATCCTTTTTGTGTGGCTTCAAAGCCGCCAGGTCTTTGAAAGACCATTTGCCGGATTGTGCGCAACCCTCGAAAATCAAGACAATCGGCGATTACCCGATTGACACCGACGTTGCCAACCATCAACATTCCGAGCCGTCCTTCTCCTTCCGCTTCTGCCCGCATCAGTCTTGCCAGCAGTTTAACATCCTCTGTATTGGTAGCTACAACAGCCAATATTGTCACCTCATTCTGTCTTTGTTCTCGACAATAATAGGCTATTGTAAAAGGAGAAAATGGTGACAATGAAAGGAGACATTTTTATTTTTATAGTTATGGGCAAGGAGGAGATGATATGACAAAAAAATTCGGGATGTCTGTTTATTTTGACATCCCGAATGCATCAAGCCGGAACTTGGCATGCCACGCCCTGTGGCGCGACAAAGGCAAGTCCATGATGGGCCTTAGTTTGTACTATACATGAAAAAAGGAGGAGATTTTATCTTGCGGAAGTTGATTTCCAACAAAGAAGGAGCCGAAATCTCCATAGCGAGCGCTGACCTCATCAAAGCGCATTTCATAGACTAGCTTTTTAAATTGCAATGCATCATCTGAGAACAAGGTAACGCCCCACTCGTAATCATCAAATCCGACAGAGCCTGTAATGATTTGCACGACCTTGCCGGCATACTTGCGCCCTGTCATTCCGTGTGCTCGCATCAGGTTGCGGCGCTCTTCCATCGGAAGCATATACCAGTTGTCGTTTCCTTGGCGGCGCTTGTCCATTGGATAGAAGCAAATATGTTTGGTCTTTGGCAAAATTGGGAACAAACGGCGGCGAACCTCTGGATTTTCGTAAGGATCCCCTCCATTAGAAGGCAAATAATTGCTTAGTTCAACGACGGATACATACGAATAAGCCGGTACAAGATATTCTGCTAGCTTTGTTTTGTTGAATGCTGTTTCAATTTCATTTAGCTCTTCCATTGTCGGACGCAAAATCATGAACATGATATCGGCTTTTTGGCCGACTACTGTATAAATGGCATGGCTGCCTTCGTTATTGTTTTCTGTTTGCTGCCATTTTTCTGCTAATGATAAAAATTCATGGATGGCTTCCTGCCGCTCATCATCTGTGAGCGTTTTCCAAGCGGACCAATCCACTGAACGGAAATCATGGAGACAATACCAGCCCTCAAGCGTTTGTGCTGCTTCACTCATCATTTTCCACTCCTTATGTATAAATGATCTTTTGTTACTACTATACCATAGTTTGTCCCGGAAACGCTCGAAAAACAAATGGTCTTGTCCATGCCTGAATTATTTTAATAAAAAGACTATTGTTTGTAAGGGGTTACCTTGGTTGCTTTTCCATACAATAAGAGTATGCTAATAGATAAGGAAGTTTATTGAATTGAGGAGGATTATGTGTGAGTGATTTATTTTCTATTTTAAAACAAAAAGTAACAGGAAAAAATATATCGATTGTATTTCCAGAAGGAACAGATGAGCGGATTTTGACCGCTGTCAGCCGCTTAGCACGTGAACAGGTGCTGCGTCCCATATTAATCGGTAACAAGGCGGCCATTCAAAATCAAGCAGCTGAAATCGGAGTTGAGCTTGCACATATAGAGATAATAGACCCGGAAACATATGAAAAAATGGATGAGCTTGTTCAAGCATTTGTTGAGCGCCGAAAAGGCAAAGTGTCTGAAGAAGATGCTCGCCGTATTTTGTTAGATGAAAATTACTTTGGAACGATGCTTGTATATACTAATCAGGCGCACGGCTTAGTTAGTGGTGCGGCGCACTCGACGGCTGATACAGTGAGACCAGCCTTGCAAATTATTAAAACAAAACCAGGCATTCGTAAAACATCAGGCGTGTTTATTATGGTGCGCGATGAGGAAAAGTATGTATTTGCGGATTGTGCCATTAATATTGCTCCAGACAGCCAGGATCTAGCGGAAATTGCGGTTGAGAGCGCTCATACGGCGCGCATGTTTGATATTGAACCGCGTATTGCGATGCTAAGCTTTTCAACAAAAGGATCGGCTAAATCACCAGAAACAGAAAAAGTGGTGGAGGCTGTTCGTCTTGCTAAGGAAATGGCGCCGCAGCTGACTATTGATGGCGAGTTTCAATTTGATGCGGCGTTTGTGCCGTCTGTCGCGAAAAAGAAAGCGCCTGATTCCGTGATTCAAGGCGATGCTAATGTCTTTATTTTCCCAAGCTTAGAAGCAGGAAATATCGGTTATAAAATTGCTCAGCGCCTGGGCCATTTTGAAGCAGTTGGTCCCATTTTACAGGGCTTGAATAAGCCTGTGAATGATTTATCGCGCGGCTGCAACGCGGAAGATGTGTATAAGCTTGCTCTGATTACCGCTGCTCAAGCGCTTCAATAAGAGCAGAGAGGTTTGACGGCGTCGTCAAACCTCTTTTTTATGATATAATGAATGTAAACTATGGCAGCAAGGAGATTGATTCATGGCAAATGAGCTGTTACAGCAGCCGAGATGGCGAATTATTGACCAATCACATTTAGGTCCAATCTTTGATGCAAAGCAATCATTTGCGATTGATGATACGCTCTGTACAATGGTGGGACAAGGGGTATCAGAAGCGGTTGTCCGTACATGGGTGCATCATGATACGATTGTATTGGGCATTCAAGATACGAAACTCCCGTATTTGCGTGAAGGGATTTCTTTTTTGCAGGAGCAAGGCTACCGCGTAATGGTTCGCAATTCAGGAGGGCTTGCCGTTGTGCTAGACGAAGGTGTGCTGAATATTTCGCTGATTTTCTCAGAAACGAAAAAAGCGATTGATATTAATCAAGGCTATGAAGCGATGTGGGCGCTGATTCAGCAAATGTTTGCTTCCTATGGAGCGATCATCGAAGCGAAAGAAATCGAAGGCTCTTATTGCCCAGGCAGCTACGATTTAAGCATTAACGGCAAAAAATTTGCCGGTATTTCGCAGCGGCGCGTGCGCGGGGGAGTGGCTGTGCAAATATATATATGCGTTCATGGAAGCGGTTCAGCTCGCGCGGAGCTCATTCGCCAATTTTATGAGCGCAGTTTGCAGGGAGCGCCAACAAAATTTATGTATCCGCGCATTGTTCCGGAAACGATGGCATCATTGTCTGAACTGCTGCATGTGCCGCTGACGATTTCAGATGTGATGCTTCGTTTGCTGCAAACGTTGCGCTCGTTTGGAGCAGAGCTATATTCTTCTGTCTTAACGCAAGAGGAATGGCCGCTATATGAACATCATTTGCAGCGGATGATCGAACGGAATGAAAAAACGCTGTCGCAATAAAAGAGCGGTGCTCTGAGAACGGATTGGACAGCGTCACGATCATCAAAATAGTAGAAACATCAGAGGCATAAAGCCATGGTCATATAGAGATAACGAAAAGATTCCACTTATATCCGATTCAAATATGTATTGTTCTATTTTTTTGGCCGTACCACCATCGAAATTGGCTTATTTGCAAATGAAAAATATGAATGAATCGAGCGGTATCTATATAATCTAACCATTTTTCACTATTTTTTGTCCATTGAAGCCTTTTCACTTTTCATTGATGGCGATTTTCAATCTGAATATAGTAAATAAAAGGTGACCCTCGAAGGAATGCTTTCTCCTTTATTGGGGTCACCTTTGTCATTATTCGGCGATTTTTTCTAAATTGCCGTTTTTGTCCATTTTGAATTTTAGCATTTGCCGCTCCTCTTCTTCTTGCAAAGTAATTTTTCGAGCGCGGTTCATAATGCGTAGCATCGTTTCGTATTCTTCACGAATGGTAGAAGATTCTTCTTCTAGTTTCGCAATTTTCGTTTCTAATTCGTCATTTTTAGCTGCCAGCTCTTCTTTTTCTTGCCGTAGCCGTTCATTTTCACTTTTAAGCGCCTCGGCATTGACGCTAGTCGATTGGAATGATTGCAAAAAGGCAATGACATGATCAAGTGTCATCGTTGTTTGCTCAGGAGAATGGGTGATTTCTGTTATTTCTCCCAATTCTTCAAGAGCAGGAACGGGTGGTGTATACAACAATTTTTTGCGAACGGCTTGATTTTTGCCAAGTAGCCGCTGTCGCTCTTTTCTTTGTTTTTTCGCCAGCTGCAGCGCTGTTTCGTAGCGGCTGCGAACGACTGCGTTCCAGCGGAATCCGCAAGCGGCAGATGTGCGGTTAAGTTTGTCTCCTACTTCCTCAAAAGCATTGAGCTGCGTACTTCCTTCGCGCACATGGCGCAATACGGTTTCCGCAAGCAGCAAATCATCTTCTTCTGTCCATGCATCTTGTCGTTGTTTCATAATTTCTCAACTTCCTTTCTTAATTATGATCGCTTTATGAAAAAAGACAGCTTTGCTTTTAGCAGGAAAGCAAGCTATATGAAGCATCCATGATCCGTATCTGGACGGTCTGCCAGCTGCGGGCAGCTAAATGGATTGGCGTCATGTCAGGCTGGGCTGTTGGTTAGTAGTAGCATAGACAAAAATAAGAAAGTCTATACAATTTTTTGAGTTTTTGTGAATAAAAAATTGCAAGTTTTACAAGAAAGATACAAGCTCAATGCCGCCTGAAGGTGATCTCTATATCGACAGAAGCCCATCGCTCTCCTTATAGATAGAGGTGATAAGGAAGGTAGGACATATCACCGATTCAAAAGCAGCATTCTATTTTTTTGGAGGAAAGCTGGTTACTCTTTTATGGCGGTTTTTCGAGCCAAGTCGATATCGCCGGTGGAAATAGCTGAACAACAGGATGGTTGTTGTTCATTTTTGGTCGATGGAGTTGATTGGAAAATCAATTTACAGTTATATAGCTTGCATTGTGGACGAAGAAGAGGTAGAATACTCGTTAGCGCAAAAACGTTGGAAAGGATGACGTTCAAAATGGCCAACGAGTTTCGGGTGTGCGATGATTGTCAAGCCACTAATTTAAAAACGTTGCTGCCTCGGCTGAAAAAATTGGATCCAAATGCAACGATTCAAATCGGCTGCCAGTCGTATTGTGGGCCTGGCCGCAAAAAATCGTTCGCTTTTGTCAATAATCGTCCGATCTCTGCCGCAAATGAAGATGAATTAATCGAAAAAATTATGCAAAAGCTCAAAAAAGCTTAAAAAATCGCCTTCATTTTTATGAAAGGTGATTTTTTGTTTCTATTTTTAGGAAATATTAATCATAAAAAATCAAGTATTTTTTTGCATGAGAAAACACCTTATAATAGATTCATGCTATGAATGGAAGAGGGGATTATATGTCATATCCCGGCGGTCAATTAAGTGAAGAGAAAGTCTTCAAAGACCCTGTTCATCGTTACATACATGTTCGCGATAAGATTATATGGGATTTAATAGGAACAAAAGAATTTCAACGATTGCGCCGCATTAAGCAGCTAGGCACCACTTACTTAACGTTTCATGGTGCGGAGCACAGCCGTTTTAACCACTCGCTTGGCGTCTATGAAATTATCCGCCGCATTATTGATGATGTGTTTGTCGGCAGGGAGCATTGGGATCATAGTGAACGGCTGCTTTGTTTATGTGCGGCGTTATTGCATGATTTAGGTCACGGTCCGTTTTCACACTCATTTGAAAAAGTATTCCACCTCGATCACGAAGATTTCACACAGGCGATTATTTTAGGAGACACGGAAGTTCATGCGGTTTTAAAAAGAATGGGGGATGACTTTCCACAGAAAGTGGCAGAGGTCATTGCCAAAACGTATCAAAATAAGCTTGTCGTCAGCTTAATTTCGAGCCAAATTGACGCTGATCGCATGGACTATTTGCTTCGCGATGCCTATTATACAGGCGTCAGCTATGGAAACTTCGATATGGAACGCATTTTGCGCGTCATGCGCCCGCGTGAAGATCAGGTCGTCATTAAGCGAAGCGGTATGCATGCAGTTGAAGACTACATTATGAGCCGCTATCAAATGTATTGGCAGGTCTATTTTCATCCCGTAACACGCAGTGCTGAAGTGATACTGACGAAAATTTTGCATCGGGCGAAAACTTTGCATGAAGAGGGCTATATGTTCCGAACGCATCCGCATCACTTCTATTCTCTTTTTACGGGGCAGGTGATGCTGCATGATTACCTTAAACTGGATGAAGCGGTGATTCTGTACTACTTTCAACAATGGCAGGATGAGAAAGATGAGATTTTGCGGGATTTATGCCGCCGCTTTGTTCATCGCCGTTTATTTAAATATGTGGAATTTAGTCCGACCAATGAGCAAATGAAGAAGCTGATGGAGCTGACCGCTTTATTTAAAAAGGCGGGGATTGATCCAGACTATTATTTAGTGGTTGATTCCTCGTCTGATCTTCCATACGACTTTTACCGTCCCGGGGAAGAAGGGGAACGGTTGCCGATCTATTTGTTAATGCCAAACGGGGAACTTCGTGAGCTGTCAAGGGAATCGGTGCTTGTGGATGCGATTTCTGGCAAGCGCAGAACCGATCATAAATTGTATTTTCCGGACGATTTTCTGCAGGATTTTTCGACAAAACGTACGACAAAGAAAAAGATTCTTGAAATACTTGAGGGTTAGGAGATGACAAGGGGTGTTAACAGAACACGCAAAGATTGTAAAGGCATTTGCGGCGGCGGGGGAAATTGTAGGGCGAAAAAAGCTCCAAAAGATGATTTATATTGCCAAGAAATTAAATTTCCCTTTTTATGAGAAGTTTGACTTTCATTTTTATGGGCCATATTCAGAGGAATTGACATGGCGCATTGAAGAACTTTGCAATCTCGGTTTTTTAAACGAAGTAAAAGAGAAAAAAGGAGGCTATTTCCAATATCGCTATACGCTGACGGAAGCGGGAGCGGATTTTTTAAAGCATTATGATATTCATATGCCGCATTTAACAGAATGCCTCCAAGATATGAATGAACAAAATTCACGATTTCTTGAGCTTGTGTCTACCATCCTTTATTTTGACAATTTCAGCAAGGATGCAGTAAAAGAAAAAGTGTTTTTGGTAAAGAGCAAGCAGCGTTATACAGAAGAAGAGATTGAGCAGGCTTATCGATATATTGAGCAATTGCGTCATAAAACAGAAGCTCCTGTTTGAGGGTTTACAGATGGTGGACAAAGTCAACATGGACTTTGCCTACACCTTTTTACATCAGACTGGCTTGAAAACGCTTGGCAGACAAGGAACGCAGCCGAGTGAGGACGCGAATGGAACAAGAGATGGTCATGAGCGGACGACCGGGGTCCGTGACGCAGGATAAAAGCGTTTGTTAACGGTTTGAGAAGCCCCTCTGAGCTGAGGGGCTTCTTTTTAATGGGGCAAAAATGCGAGCTGGTAGAAAAACAGCACGGCGAAAATATAGACGAGCGGATGGACCTCCCGCCACTTCCCGCGTGTTACCTTTAGCAGCGGATACGAGATAAAGCCTAGCGCGATCCCTGTGGCAATGCTCGATGTGAGCGGCATACTCAGGATAATGAGAAACGCCGGGAACGCCTCATCTAATTCATCCCACTGAATGCGAGCAATGCTTCCCATCATTAAACTGCCCACGATAATAAGGGAAGGAGCCGTAATGGCTGAAATTCCAGAGACAGCGCTGACTAGGGGTGCAAAAAAGGCGGATAGGACAAATAAAATGGCAACCGTCAAAGCTGTCAATCCCGTGCGTCCGCCTGCTGCTACTCCGGCAGATGATTCAATATAAGCGGATGTTGGGCTGGTACCAAAGATGGCGCCGACAGTTGTCGCGACAGAATCAGCCAACAGGGCTTGACGAGCGCGCGGCATGGTTTTTCCTTTCATTAAACCAGCTTGCTGCGCTACGCCGATCATTGTGCCAGTTGTATCAAAAATCGTCACAAGCAAAAAGGAAAAAACAACCGCATATAAACCATATTGCACAACATCGCCAATGGCAGTGAAAGGGTTAGCGATGATGAGTCCTTTAGGAAGCGAAGGCATCGCAGCAATCCCCTGATCAAATTTGAGCTGTCCCGTAAAATAAGCGACAGCACCCGTGATGATCATGCCAATGAAAAGCGCCCCGTTGACGCGAAGCGACATTAAAATAAGGGTAACAGCTAAACCAATAAGCGTCAGCCAAGCAGAAGGGGCGTGTAAATCACCCAGCGCCACTAAATTTTGTGGGTGCGCCTTAATGATTCCTGTTAAGCGCAAGCCAATAAAAGCAATAAATAGGCCGATTCCAGCCGTAATGCCATGCTTTAAGCTTTCAGGAATCGCTTCAATGAGCTTGTGGCGTAACGGCGTTAGCGATAAGATAACAAACAAGATTCCTGCTACAAAGACAGAGGAAAACGCGACTTCGTAGGAGATGTTCCCATGCGATCCGACAACGGAATATGTAAAATAGGCGTTCAGGCCCATGCCTGGCGCGATCGCAATAGGATAATTAGCGAAAAGCGACATCCATAGCGTTCCGACCACAGTGGCAATGATTGTTGCCATAAATACTTGTTGAAATGGTACGCCGGCATCTGATAAAATGACCGGATTGACAACAACGATATAGACCATCGTTAAAAATGTCGTGAGCCCAGCGATGATTTCTGTTTTTATATTTGTGCGATATTCCGATAGCTTAAACATAGGCACCTCCAAAAATACGAACGTTTTATCAAACATATATTATATTATTCGTTTTTTATGGGGTGTGCAATAAAAAAATAAGGAAGCCGGTCATAGGGCCTCCTCCAATCTCTATGTACGTTTATTCGTCGCTAAGACGCTTGCCGCCGATAGCGTAATGGTTTTTTGACATTTCTTCAATAAACACAACGATTTTTTCTTTTGGCGCTCCTGTCGTTTCGGCGACCGCTTCTGTCACCTTTTCGACAAGCGCTTTTTTCTGTGCTTCGGTGCGGCCTTCAAGCATTTTTACCGTTACATAAGGCATGATTGCCCGCCTCCTTTTTAAGAAAATCACTTTTATTATAGCATCAGCTAGGGAGTGCATGTGCACTTTTTGTGAGGAATCATGTATACTTAATTTTAGTAAATATTATAGAAAAAAGGAGAAAAGTCAACGTGGACATTTTGCCATACTCACTCGGTGAAATCCCTTATGTGCTGATGGCGCTGGCCATTGCTTTTTCAGTTCATGAATTTGCCCATGCTTATGTCGCCTATAAATTTGGCGACCCGACGGCAAAAAATCAAGGAAGGCTGACGCTGTCGCCGTTAGCTCATTTAGATTTGCTGGGGACGCTACTTATTTTTCTTGCCGGTTTCGGTTGGGCGCGCCCTGTGCCTGTTAATCGGCATCATTTTAAAAATCCGCGTTTAGCCGGCATCCTTGTCTCCATTGCGGGACCGATCAGCAACTTATTGCTGACGGCAATAGGATTTCTTGTTTGGTACAGCATGATTCGCTTTGGAGTCATGACGATGATTCCTGACTGGTTTGCCGCGGGATTCGATTTATTTTTCCGAATCTTCATCAGTTTAAATGCGTTGTTATTCGTGTTTAATTTGTTGCCGTTTCCTCCATTGGATGGATACCGGATTATTGAGGATCTTGCGCCTCGCCATGTGCGGGCGAAAATGACGCAATGGGAAAACTACGGCGCGCTTATCTTTCTGATCCTCGTGTTGACGCCGCTTGATCGATATACGATCCATCCGATTTTTAATATAGCGGTTCCTTTTGTGTTGCAGCAGATGCAATCATGGTTTTCATCCATTATTTTTTAAAGGGGTGTTTACATGGAGCAAAAAAAGAAAAACATCGGTTTTAATATTATTAAAAGTGATCCGACAGCTGGGCATGGCGGATTTGGAGCAGGAGCGCTAAGCTTGGACAACGTATCGCCTGTCATTATCGATGTGGAAGCTGGCGAAGCGTTTGTTGATATTGGGGCGATGCATGCTCGAAGCGTAGTGGAAAAAGGAATTAAATTTACGCCTAACCGCGATGAAGTACCGAATGGAAAACCTTATTGGCTTGTGTGGGTGACGATTGATCGAGCAGCCGAGGGGCCTTATTATGCAGGGGTCACTGCGTGTGAAATGACAGTGGATCGCCAAGCGCGTCGCGGATACAAGGTGCTTCCGGATCATGTCAATAAGCTTGATAAATCGCTGAAGCGGCGCATTCTTGTCGACCATATGGACGAACGATCGAAGCGAGTGCTGGCTGACTTTTTAAAGCAGCATGATCGCGGGATGTGGGATCGCTCTAGCGATGAATTGAAGAATGGATTGGAATTTAAGTAATATTTATCCATATATATGGCTTTTTTGTGAACGTATGTAGGCGAGTACTTGAGCTTTTTTTGGAAAAAGAGTAAACTAAATCTACATGCATAACACAATAAAACTAGGACAGGAAAACCCTCAAGCAAATGTCGCTTGAGGGTTTTCTTTTTGCTTAAAACCATTTGAATAGCTTATCAAACCAGTTCGGTTCATTTTCTTCTTTATGATGAGGTGCCTTTTTCTTTTTCTTATCAAGGTGTTCCGTGCAATATTCAGTCGGTTCTGTTCCAGCCACATAATACGTGAGCCGTTTTATAGGGCATGCTTTTGTGGCTAATTTTCCGTTATCGGGATTGATATATACTCCGACGACTCCTTTTGTTGGTTTAAATGATTGAACCGGTTCATTTTTTAAGCTGTTTTCCATAAATTTGACCCAAATCTTTTTAGCGTATTGTTTTTCTGCCAGCTTCGTAATTTTTTCTCCGCGATCGTATCCTGTCCATACACCAGCTACCAGCTGCGGCGCATAGCCGATCATCCAGCTGTCCGTTTCGGTTGTTCCGGATTTTCCTGCGTATGGACGAGTAATATCATGAAGAACGGCTTGCCCAGTGACGGTCGTGTAATCGTTAAGCTTTGGATCGAACATGCCTGTCATCAGCTGAGTCGTTACATAAGCCGCATCGCGGTTAAGAATTTGCTTTGATTCTGCGTTGTATTCGTAGATCGTTTCTCCTTTATGGTTGACAACTTTCGTTATAAATACAGGCTCGACCTTCTTTCCATTATTATCTAATATACTGTAGGCATTGACCATTTCAATCACTCTTACTGGCGATGTTCCCAGCGCCAGTGACGGCACTTGCTTTAATGAACTGGTAATACCCATCTTTTTGGCGGTTTGCACAAGTTTGTCTTCGCCAATAAATAGATGGGTTTTCACGGCAAAGACATTATCAGAAAGAGCGATGGCTTGCGCTAGTGTGATGGTATCATTAGCGTAATAATTATTATAATTATGCGGCGTATAAGTGGCCTTGCCATCGTCAAATGTAAAGGTGGTTAATTCGCTGCGCATTTCTGTTGATGGCGTAAAGCCTTGGCGGATCGCTGCATAATAAAGAAACGGCTTAAATGTTGAACCTGGCTGACGTTCGGCTTGAACCGCTCGGTTATAAGGACTTTTATTGTAATCTCTTCCGCCGACAAGCGCTTTGACCTCGCCAGTATGAGGATCCATCGCTACAAATGCCACTTGAATCGCTGATGCTGGATCGATCGTGTCGCGAATTTGCTGTTCAGCAATGGTCTGCATCTTCGGATCTAAAGAAGTATAGACGCGCAAACCACCCATTTCAATGGTTTGTTCATCAATTCCTAATTTGTTACGCAATACATCCTTTACTACATCTTGAAAATAAGGAGCGATTTGCTTTTTTGTGACTTCGTGATTTCGCGAATAGACAAGCGGCGCTTTATATGCTGCTGCCGCCTCTTTTTTCGTAATATAGCCGCTTTCAACCATGGATTGCAGCACAATTTTCTGTCTCGACTTGGCTCGTTGCTCGTTATTGAACGGCGAGTAGTAGGAGGGGCCTTTCGGAATGCCGGCTAACATGCTGGCCTCGCTTAGTGTGAGTTGTTTAGCTGATTTTCCAAAATAATAATTAGCGGCCGCTTCAATTCCATAAACGCCGTGTCCGTAATAGATTGTATTTAAATATCCTTCTAAAATTTCCTGTTTACTATAGTTTACTTCTAAGCGAATGGTATATAATGCCTCTTGCAATTTTCTCATCCATGTTTTATCTAAGGTTAAAAATAAGTTCCGGGCATATTGCTGTGTGATCGTGCTGGCTCCTTGCACTTTACTCATGGCTTTTATATCAGCAATGACGGCAGCGGCGATCCGCTTGGTATCAAAGCCGTGATGCTCAAAAAAACTTCGATCCTCCACGGCGACGGTGGCTTGAATAACAGACGGAGAGATATCGCGCAGGTTCACCCAGTAACGCGTTTGTCCGTTATCGCTTTCCCCGATTTTTGTGCCGTCATCAGCATAAAAAATCGTCGTTTGCGGTACAGCCAAGGGAGGCGCTCCTTCAATTTTCGCCAGCGCAATGACCCCTGCTAGGCAGAGGGTGAATAAGATTGCTAGGATAAGGGTTATAAATATAAATGCACGAATGTATTTGACTGTTCCGCGGAACCGGCTGCTTGGGATGATTTCCAATGTTCATCACCTCATCGATGTTATTGATATTAGTATGAAAAAATTTTTCCCATTTTAAACATTTTTCTAGCAATTTTCACTTGAAATTTTGCTAGATTGCTCTATACTTTTTCATGTTTGGTTTTTTTGTGTGAGGAAATAATCATTGTATATGAATGCTAATCAAGAAAGGGTGTTCAGTATGGAACTATGGTTTACGGAAAAACAGACAGAAAATTTTGGAATTACTGCGAAAATTAAACGCACTTTACATACAGAACAAACGCAATTCCAAAAGCTTGATATGGTGGAAACAGAAGAGTTTGGAAACATGCTGATTCTTGATGGAATGGTCATGACGACGCAAAAGGATGAGTTTGTGTACCATGAAATGGTCGCACACGTTCCTCTGTTCACACATCCAAATCCGGAGAATGTGCTTGTGGTTGGCGGCGGCGATGGTGGAGTCATTCGCGAAGTTCTTAAGCATCCAAGTGTCAAAAAGGCAACACTTGTTGAAATCGATGGCAAAGTCATTGAGTATTCGAAGCAATATCTTCCTGAAATCGCTGGGAAATTAGAGGATTCGCGCGTCGAAGTGAAGGTAGACGATGGGTTTATGCATATTGCGCAAAGTGAAAACGAATACGATGTCATTATGGTAGACTCAACAGAACCGGTTGGTCCTGCAGTCAATTTATTTACAAAAGGCTTTTATGCAGGCATTGCGAAAGCGTTAAAGGAAGATGGCATTTTTGTAGCGCAAACAGACAACCCTTGGTTTAAAGCAGATTTAATTCGCAATGTTCAACGCGATGTACGCGAAATTTTTCCGATTACGCGCCTCTACATTGCCAATATTCCTACGTACCCTAGCGGCATGTGGACATTCACACTAGGTTCGAAAAAATATGATCCGCTTGCAGTAAGTGATGAACGTTTCCATGAAATCGAAACGAAATATTACACGAAAGAGCTTCATAAAGCATGCTTCGTGTTGCCAAAATTTGTGGCGGATTTAACGAAGTAAAGGAGAGGTGCTTATGCGATTCGATGAAGCGTATTCTGGCAATGTCTTTATTAAAAGCCATCCGAACTTTGAAGAAAGTGAAGCCGTGATTTATGGCATGCCGATGGATTGGACGGTCAGTTACCGTCCCGGCTCCCGTTTTGGCCCGGCACGCATTCGCGAGGTATCAATCGGGCTTGAAGAATACAGCCCATACCTAGATCGTGAGCTGGAAGAGGTCAAATTTTTCGATGCTGGGGACATTCCGCTTCCGTTCGGCAATGCCCAACGGAGCTTGGATATGATTGAAGAGTTTGTAGACCGCATTTTGGCAGCCGATAAATTCCCGCTTGGCATGGGCGGTGAACATTTAGTTTCTTGGCCGGTGATGAAAGCTGTATATAAAAAATATCCCGATTTGGCAATTATTCATATGGATGCCCATACAGACCTGCGCGAGCAGTATGAAGGCGAACCGCTTTCTCATTCAACGCCAATCCGTAAAATTGCTGAGCTCATTGGACCGCAAAATGTATACTCGTTCGGTATTCGCTCAGGGATGAAAGAGGAATTTCAATGGGCGAAAGAAAACGGCATGTATATTGCTAAATTCGAGGTGTTAGAGCCGCTTAAGCAAGTGCTTCCGACGCTTGCGGGACGTCCTGTATATGTGACGATTGATATTGATGTGCTAGATCCAGCGCACGCACCAGGAACAGGCACCGTAGATTGCGGAGGCATCACGTCAAAAGAGCTGCTGGCTGCCATTCACGAAATCGCACGGTCAGATGTGCATGTAGTCGGTGCTGATTTAGTGGAAGTAGCACCGGTTTATGATCATTCTGAACAAACAGCTAACACAGCAAGCAAACTAATCCGCGAAATGATTCTCGGATGGGTGCAAAAACGAAAATAAACAAACCCCGTCTTTGTCAAAAGACGGGGTTTTACTTCATACTCACGCCTGCGTCCATTAGAATATATCAATAGTGGACAGTTCAACTGGTCCATTTTTGATAAAATTTTGCTTGAAGTGGCCTTGGAGGCTTGAAAGCATCCGGTTTCAAGCGAGCCGCTTTGTTTTCTTGTCTTCGCACTCTTGAATATCATCACACCATTTCTTATACTTATTAAAGTTATAACATGTTTATAAGGGTGTGTCCAACGATGGAAAAGGCCAACGGAACACCGATCCGTCTGAAGCATGTAACGGATATTCGGGACGGAAGCCGAAAAGAGACAATTGTATTGGAAGCGCATGGTCTATATTACATAAAAGAAAATGCTTCGTATTTAACATTTGAAGAAAGCCAAGACATCGGCAACGTGAAAACCGTTGTAAAAATAACGAAAGATGAGGTCGTCGTGATTCGTTCTGGAGCGGTTCAAATGCGCCATGTGTTTCGAAAAAAGCAAGAAACATCAGGAAACTACCGAACGCCGTTTGGAGTATGGACCATGAAAACGAAAACGGATCATATCGAATATTGGTATGAAGAAAAAACGAAAAAAGGGAAGCTATTTCTATCTTATACATTAGAAATGCAGCATGAGCGAGTGGGTCGCCACGCCGTAACGATCACATTTAGGGAGGAATTATGATGAATATTGTGGAACAGGTGAAGGAGCAGTTAAAGAAAGAAATCAAGCAAGCGGTAATCAAAGCGGGCCTTGCGACAGAACAGGAAGTGCCCAATGTTATTTTAGAGGTGCCAAGAGAAAAGGCTCACGGCGATTACTCGACCAACATGGCGATGCAGCTTGCCAGAGTGGCTAAAAAAGCACCGCGTATGATTGCAGAAGAACTGGTCCGCCATTTTGACAAAACGAAGGCATCGATTGAAAAAATTGAAATTGCCGGTCCTGGGTTCATCAACTTCTACATGGATAATAGCTATTTAACCAACTTAATTCCGCTCATTATTGAAGCAGGCGCATCCTACGGGCAAACGAATGTCGGACAAGGACAGCGCGTGCAGGTCGAGTTTGTATCAGCCAATCCGACTGGGAGCTTGCATTTAGGACACGCGCGTGGAGCCGCTGTTGGTGATTCCTTGTGCAATGTTTTAGAAAAAGCGGGATTTGAAGTGACGCGCGAATACTATATTAATGATGCGGGCAATCAAATTTTCAATTTGGCGAAGTCGGTGGAAGCTCGTTATTTCCAAGCGCTTGGCCTTGATAAAGACATGCCGGAGGACGGCTACTATGGCGAAGATATCGTTGAGCTAGGAAAACAGCTGGCTAAAGAGCATGGAGACAAGCTTGTAGCTTTGGACGAAGAGGAACGTTTAAAGCTGTTTCGCGAATACGGCCTAAACTACGAAATGAATAAAATAAAAAAAGATTTGGAGGATTTCCGCGTCCACTTTGATGTATGGTATTCGGAAACATCGTTATATCACAACGGTAAAATCGAAAAAGCGCTGCAAGCGTTGCGAGAGAAAGGGCATATTTATGAGCAGGATGGCGCTACATGGTTCCGTTCGACAGCCTTCGGCGATGATAAAGATCGTGTGCTCATCAAACAAGATGGTTCTTATACGTATTTGCTTCCAGATATCGCCTATCATCAGGATAAACTGCAACGCGGTTTTACGAAGCTGATTAACATTTGGGGAGCCGATCATCATGGCTATATTCCGCGCATGAAAGCGGCCATTGAAGCGCTCGGCTATGATCCGGCGGTATTGGAAGTCGAAATTATTCAGCTAGTAAGCTTATATCAAAATGGCGAGAAAGTAAAAATGAGCAAGCGTACTGGCAAGGCGGTGACGATGCGCGATTTAATGGAAGAAGTTGGCTTGGATGCGACTCGTTATTTCTTTGCGATGCGTTCAAGCGATACCCATTTAGATTTTGATATGGACTTAGCGGTTTCGCAATCGAATGAAAACCCGGTATATTATGCACAATATGCTCATGCGCGCGTCTGCAGCATTCTTCGTCAAGGAGCCGAGCAGAATTTGACATATGAAGGGACACAGAAGCTCGAGTATATTCAATCTGAAAAAGAAATCGAACTCTTGAAAAAGCTTGGCGAGTTTCCGTCTGCTGTTTCTGAAGCGGCTTTGAAGCGCACGCCGCATCGAATTACCAACTATGTTTTTGATCTGGCTTCTGCTTTGCACAGCTTTTACAATGCGGAAAAAGTAATTGATCCGGAAAATAAGGAAAAAAGCCAAGCGCGCTTAGCTCTTGTTAAAGCTGTACAAATCACGCTGCAAAACGCTTTAGCTTTAATTGGCGTGTCGGCGCCAGAAAAAATGTAATCGCCTATTTTATTTTTTGAATATCATATTAAGTGAAACAGGAAATGGATATATTTGTATTGAAGGCAACACAAATATATCCATTTTTTTTGACTCCTCATTTTGCAGAGAGTATGTTAAGATGTGTAAGGGCTGTCGATAAAAGTAGATATATGTCGAAAAATGGACAGCGGACATGAACGGAGGAGAATGTCATGAAAGAAGTAATTATATCATTACTGACCGGCATGGTCGTCGGTTTTTTATTTACCCTATTTCGTCTGCCGATTCCAGCTCCGCCGGCGCTGGCGGGAATTTCAGGAATTATTGGCGTTTATCTTGGCATGAAAGTATTTCAGTGGCTGAGTGTATTTTGGAAATAAAAATGTTGGGGAAAAAGCCCCAACATTTTTTATAGCCATTCAGAAAGAAGGAGAGATAGCGATTCTTTGCCGCGGTCCCATATGGTTCGTTTTTTCCAAAAATCGATCGTCAATCGTTCAGAGCGGGAAAGGTCGCGTTTAATCACCTGATGCATGTGCTGCATAAAGGAACGGTCATAAATCAAGCAATTCATTTCGCCATTTAAAAACAAGCTGCGCTTATCGAAATTAGCGGTGCCAATATCGCATACGCGATCATCGATCATGATCGTTTTCGCATGGTAAAATCCTTGATAAAAACGATAAATTTCCGCTCCCGCATTTAATAAGCGGTAGAAATAGGGAAAGGCGGCTTCCTTGACAAATAGATGATCCGCTTTGAGCGGAACGAGAATGGTCACCGCGACTTGGCGTTCTAATGCGTCAAGCAACGCGTTCATTACTTTAGCACTAGGAATAAAATAAGGGGAACCGATGATGATTTGCTGCTGTGCTTGGCGGATCAGCGCAATGAATTCATTTTCAAGTCCTTGCCCATTTGTCGCAATGAACTGATGGGTAATGGGGCCTTTATCTGCTCGTGGAAAGTACAGCTGGCGTGTCGTGAGCTTTTCTTTTGTCGCGGCTTCCCAATCATCAAAAAACTGTGTTTGCAAATCCGCTACCCCTTCTCCGGTTATTTTTAAATGATAATCACGCCAATCTCCAAAATCCGTATCCTGGCCAATGTACTCTTTGCCAATGTTGAAACCGCCAACATAGCCAATCATTCCGTCAATTACGGTTATTTTTCGATGATTTCTGCGATTTAGCTTGTAAAAGAAATAAGGGAATGTAGGTTTTCGGCTATAGACAAACTGGACACCACTTTTTCGTAGAGAACGAATAATTGATTTAGGAAGTCCAAAGCTGCCGATCCAGTCTACAAGCAAACGGACTTCCACTCCTTCTCTTGCCTTTTGCTGTAAAAGAGAAAAAAAATATTGACTAATGTCGTCCGTTTTGACAATATAAAACAAAATATGAATATGATTTTTTGCTTGTTCGATTGTTTGGAAATAATCGAAGAATAAATGTTTTCCATTGGTAAACAGCTCTATGTTGCCTTGGCGCATCGGGTATTCTTTTTTGGCATTTCCGCTTGTCCGTCTGCGC
Organism: Anoxybacillus sp. UARK-01; assembly: GCF_002075365.1. Classification (NCBI taxonomy): domain Bacteria; kingdom Bacillati; phylum Bacillota; class Bacilli; order Caryophanales; family Anoxybacillaceae; genus Anoxybacillus; species Anoxybacillus sp. UARK-01. Next base: position 34,228 of record NZ_NASY01000045.1, read on the forward strand.
CCTATTTGTACATCTATTATAATCAGTACAACGAAAATGACAATGACCCACAAAATCATCATTGTACGTTCCTCCTGTCTGCATCGATCGTTATTAATGTTCCCTAAATGAAAAAAATTAGCACCTGCCCCAGCAAAACGTTGTTGACTGAATGCTCATTCATTATTAAAATAAAGCCAAGGGGTATAATTCTGAAAATTTCTTTTGTTATTAATATTATTTTTATTATTAATGGAAAAACAAGGGGGAAAGGAGCATTAGAAATATGAATGCGTTATTAGTGATTAACTTCCTTGCGTTTTTGCTTGTAACCGCTTACGCTGTGTATTTATTTGCGTATCTTGTAAAAACGCGCATTGCTTACATTAAGCTAGGAAAGAAAGTGGAATTTGACCAAAAGGTAAAAGAAAGGCTAGATAAAATTTGGGTGAATGTATTCGGGCAGAAAAAGCTTTTGAAGGATAAAAAAAGCGGTTTAATCCATGTCGTTTTTTTCTATGGATTTATTCTTGTTCAATTTGGGGCTATTGATTTTATTATGAAAGGAATTGTACCAGGAGCCCATCTTCCATTAGGGCCGCTTTATCCAGGATTTACGTTTTTCCAAGAAATCGTGACTCTCCTCATTTTAATTGCCGTATTTTGGGCGTTTTATCGCCGATATATTGAAAAGCTTGTGCGCTTAAAACGCGATTTCAAGGCTGGATTAGTGTTAATTTTTATCGGGGGGCTTATGCTTTCTGTGTTGTTTGGAAATGGCATGTCCATGATTTGGCACGCCGAGGAAGCAACATGGAGCGAACCGATCGCCTCTCTTGTCGCTGGTGCGTTTTTCTGGGTAGGAAAAACAGGAGCGACTGTACTTTTCTATGTCGCATGGTGGATTCACTTGCTGATCCTGCTTACCTTCTTAGTATATGTCCCTCAGTCGAAGCATGCACACTTAATTGCAGGTCCAGTGAATGTCTTCTTTAGTCGTTTATCCCGACCAAAGCTTGAGAAAATTAATTTTGAAGATGAGACACAGGAATCATTTGGCGTTGGAAAAATTGAAGACTTTAAGCAAACGCAGCTGATCGATTTATATGCTTGTGTGGAATGCGGCCGATGTACGAACATGTGCCCAGCCACAGGAACGGGCAAAATGCTTTCGCCGATGGACTTAATTTTAAAGCTGCGCGATCATTTAACGGAAACAGGAGCGGCTGTGACCTCCAAAGCTCCATGGGTGCCGGCATTTGCGTTTAAAAATACGCGAGGCAATCAGCTGGCGTTTGCCGCACAAGGCTTGCAGGAGCAAGCAGCTACGCTCGAAATGCCAAGCTTAATTGGCGATGTCATTACTGAAGAAGAAATTTGGGCCTGTACGACATGCCGTAACTGTGAAGATCAGTGCCCAGTCATGAATGAACATGTCGATAAAATTATCGATCTTCGCCGTTATCTTGTATTAACAGAAGGAAAAATGAATCCCGATGCCCAACGTGCCATGACCAATATTGAGCGCCAAGGAAATCCATGGGGGCTCAATCGAAAAGAGAAAGAAAATTGGCGGGAGCTGCGCGAGGATGCTCATATTCCGACGGTGAAGGAAATGCAAAAAGCCGGCGAAGAATTTGAATATTTATTGTGGGTTGGTTCAATGGGCGCATTTGATAATCGAAGCCAAAAAATCGCTTTAGCATTTGCGCGCTTATTAAACGAAGCAGGCGTCAAGTTCGCCATTTTAGGAAATAAAGAGAAAAACTCCGGTGATACCCCACGCCGGCTCGGAAATGAATTTTTATTCCAAGAATTAGTGAATAGCAATATCGCTGAATTTGAAAAAGCAGGTGTCAAAAAGATTGTAACAATTGATCCACATGCTTATAACACATTTAAAAATGAATATCCGGATTTTGGATTCGAAGCAGAGGTTTATCATCATACGGAACTTCTTGCCAAGCTTGTGGAGGAAGGGCGATTAGTACCGAAATATGAAGTGAATGAAACCGTTACGTTCCATGACTCTTGCTATCTTGGGCGCTACAACGAAGTATATGAGCAGCCGCGCAGCGTTTTGCGAGCGATTCCAGGCGTCAAGCTTGTAGAAATGGAACGCAACCGCGAAAAAGGAATGTGCTGTGGCGCCGGTGGCGGTCTCATGTGGATGGAGGAAACGACAGGAACGCGCATTAACGTTGCACGTACGGAACAGGCATTGGCTGTCAATCCAACGGTGATCAGTTCCGGCTGCCCATATTGCTTAACGATGCTGACGGATGGAACAAAAGCGAAGGAAGTAGAGGAAAAAGTGGCGACGTATGATATTGCCGAGCTTTTAGAAAAAGCGGTATTTGGTGACGAAAACCAAAAGGATATGGTATCTTAAAAAAAATTGAATAAATAATTCGTATTTTTAAAAATAATTAGTATAATAGAAGAGGGAGGTGTGCGAAATGTACACCTTTCTCCTAGTCTATTGTATCGAGCGAGCGTTCAGTCTGTATTTTGTAATCGCTTTCTAAATTCGAACAGTCCATCGTACAGACTGCTGACACTTAAACATGGCTTAAGTGGATAAATATAGTTCAAAGGGGAGAGGAAGATGGGAAAAACGGTTATTTTAAGCGGAGTGCGTACGCCGTTTGGAAAATTTGGCGGGGGACTTAGCTCATTAATGGCTTCACAATTAGGCGGGATCGCTATTAAGGAAGCGCTTCATCGGGCTAATCTTAGCGCTGAGCAAATTGATGAGGTCATTTTAGGAACTGTTCTACAAGGAGGGCAAGGACAGCTCCCTTCACGCCAAGCGGCTCGCTATGCCGGAATTCCGTGGGAAGTGCGCACGGAGACGATTAATAAAGTATGTGCCTCTGGTATGCGGAGCGTAACATTGGCTGACCAAATCATCCGCGCTGGAGATGGCGAAGTGATTGTCGCCGGAGGAATGGAATCCATGAGCAATGCACCGTATGTTTTACCAAAGGCACGCTGGGGGCTCCGCATGGGCGATTCGACAGTAAAAGATTTAATGGTGTATGACGGTCTCACATGCAGCTTTACAGGTGTCCATATGGGCATATATGGAGGCGAGACGGCCAAAGAATTAGAAATTTCCCGGCAGCATCAAGACGAGTGGGCGTATCGCAGCCATCAGCGCGCGATCGCGGCGATCGAGGCAGGGTTGTTAGCAGAAGAAATTGTACCGGTTGAAATACCGCAACGCAAGGGTGGAACGCTGTTGGTGGAGCATGATGAATCACCGCGTAAAGATACATCGCTTGATAAATTAGCAAAGCTGTCTCCTGTATTTGATCCGTCTGGCACGATTACAGCCGGCAATGCTCCAGGAGTCAATGACGGAGCAGCTGCGCTTGTTTTAATGAACGAAGAACGAGCGCTAAGAGAAGGAAGAAAGCCGTTAGCGACCATTATCGGTCATGCTGCGATAGCTGTTGAGGCAAAGGACTTCCCAAAAACACCAGGGCTTGTCATTAATGAATTGCTCAGAAAAACAGGAAAAAAAGCGGAGGAAGTCGATTTGTTTGAGATTAATGAAGCGTTTTCAGCAGTCGCTTTAGCCAGCATCAAGATTGCTGGATTAGACCCTGAAAAAGTGAATGTGAATGGCGGGGCGGTCGCACTAGGACATCCGATTGGTGCAAGCGGCGCGCGGATTATTATCACGCTAATTCATGAATTGCAACGTCGCGGCGGCGGCATCGGAATTGCGGCTATTTGTAGCGGCGGCGGTCAAGGGGATGCCATTATGGTACAAGTATAAACATTACCAAGGCCCGCAGCTGTACATGGAATGAATAGTGTGGAAAATAAGCCTTGTAGACAGAGCGGGCCATTCTTGACAAGAGGCCAATCGCGATTGATCGACCTATTTCAATGCTGAAGATTTTACAAAAAGTTTGATTGATGGAGGATAGAAAGATGGATGTAAAAAAAGTAATGGTAATTGGTGCCGGTCAAATGGGATCAGGTATTGCGCAAGTATGTGCCATGGCTGGATATGATGTGTTTTTGCATGATTTAAAACAGGAATATGTAGATCGCGGCCTTGCTACGATTTCAAAAAATTTAACGCGACAAGTCGAAAAAGGAAAGCTGACTGAAGACGAAAAAGCAAGTATCTTGCATCGCCTTACCCCTTCTCTAGATCTACAACATGCAAGCGAAGTAGATTTAGTCATTGAAGCGGTTGTGGAAAATATGGAAGTGAAAACAAAGCTGTTTGCACAGCTTGATGAAATGGCCCCTGCGCATGCCATTTTAGCAACGAACACATCCTCGCTTCCGATTACAGAAATCGCCGCAGCAACAAAACGACCAGAGAAAGTGATTGGCATGCATTTTATGAATCCAGTTCCTGTAATGAAGCTTGTCGAAATTATTCGGGGGCTGGCAACCGCTGAAGAAGTCTATCAAACGATTGAAGATATGACCCACAAGCTCAATAAAGTACCTGTCGAAGTAAACGATTTTCCAGGATTTATTTCAAACCGTATTTTAATGCCGATGATTAATGAAGCGATTTATGCGCTATATGAAGGTGTAGCGACAAAAGAGGCGATTGATGAGGTCATGAAGCTCGGTATGAATCATCCGATGGGACCATTAACCCTAGCAGATTTTATCGGCTTAGATACATGCCTTTATATTATGGAAACGCTTCACGAAGGATTTGGCGATGATAAATATCGTCCATGCCCGCTGTTGCGCAAGTACGTAAAGGCTGGATGGCTTGGACGCAAAACAGGAAAAGGCTTCTACACATATGAATAATCAACAGATGGTTTGACAGTATCCAACAAAGAGGGTGACAAACATGAATTTACATTTTACAGAAGAACAAGAAATGATGCGCAAGATGGTCAGAGAGTTCGCAGAAAGTGAAATTGCCCCGTTTGTAGAGCAAATGGAGAAAGGAGAATTCCCTCGCCCCATCCTCAGCAAGATGGCGGAGCTCGGTTTAATGGGAATCACGATTCCAGAAGAGTACGGCGGGGCAGGAATGGATTTTGTTTCGTATATTATTGCGATTCATGAAATTTCAAAAGTCAGCGCAACGGTCGGCGTGATTTTATCTGTGCATACATCTGTCGGCACGAATCCTATTCTTTACTTTGGAACGGAGGAGCAAAAAAGAAAATATGTGCCGAAGCTTGCAAGCGGTGAATATTTAGGAGCCTTTTGCTTAACAGAGCCTAGCGCGGGTTCAGATGCGAAAAGCTTAAAGACAAAGGCCGTTCGCCAAGGAGATTATTATATCTTAAACGGTTCAAAAGTGTTTATCACAAACGGCGGGGAAGCAGATACGTATATTGTATTTGCCCGCACAAATCCAGACGAAACAGGAAGCCGAGGCATTTCTGCTTTTATTGTGGAAAAGGATACGCCAGGATTTATCATCGGAAAAGATGAAAAGAAAATGGGGCTTCACGGTTCACGAACCGTACAAATCTCTTTTGAAGATGCGAAAGTGCCAGCGGAAAATTTATTGGGCGAAGAAGGACAAGGCTTTAAAATCGCCATGGCCAACCTTGATGTTGGGCGCATCGGCATTGCTGCCCAATCGCTCGGTATTGCGGAAGCAGCGCTTGAACATGCAACGGCTTATGCAAAGGAAAGAATCCAATTCGGCAAACCGATCGCTGAACAGCAAGGAGTGGGGTTTAAACTTGCTGATATGGCGACAGCGACGGAGGCTGCCAAGCTGCTCGTTTATCGTGCTGCCTTTTTGCGCGCAAATGGAATTCCGTGCGGCAAAGAAGCATCAATGGCTAAGCTGTTTGCATCGCGAGCGGCTATGGAAAATGCCATTGAAGCGGTACAAATTTTCGGGGGGAACGGATACACCGAAGATTATCCGGTAGAGCGCTTATTCCGTGATGCAAAAATTTGTGAAATTTACGAAGGAACAAGTGAAATTCAACGGTTAGTGATTAGTAAACAATTATAAAAACGGGGGAGAGGACATGAATTTCCAATTAACAGAAGAGCATGAAATGATACGAAAAATGGTGCGGGATTTTGCCAAAAATGAAGTCGCGCCAACAGCGGCAGAGCGCGATGAAGAGGAGCGCTTTGACCGCAGTATTTTCGATAAAATGGCCGAGCTTGGCTTAACCGGCATTCCATGGCCGGAAGAATACGGCGGCATTGGCAGTGATTATTTAGCTTATGTGATTGCTGTGGAAGAGCTATCAAGAGTTTGCGCTTCGACAGGCGTAACATTGTCGGCCCACATTTCTTTGGCAAGCTGGCCTATTTATAAATTTGGTACTGAGGAGCAAAAACAAAAGTATTTACGCGCTCTTGCAACTGGCGAAAAACTTGGAGCTTACGGCCTTTCGGAGCCAGGGGCAGGATCGGATGTTTCTTCCATGAAAACGCGGGCGGTGCTTGACGGGGATCACTACGTGCTAAACGGCTCGAAAGTATGGATTACGAACGGCGGAGAAGCGGAAATTTATGTTGTATTCGCGGTGACAGACCCAGAGAAAAAGCATAAAGGCATTAGCGCGTTTATTGTAGAAAAAGGAACGCCAGGATTTTCGATTGGAAAAAAAGAGAAAAAACTTGGTATCCGTTCTTCGCCAACAACCGAGCTTATTTTTGAAGATTGCCGCATTCCGAAGGAAAATCTTCTCGGTCAAGAAGGGGAAGGCTTTAAAATTGCCATGATGACATTAGATGGCGGGCGCAACGGCATCGCTGCACAAGCAGTAGGCATCGCGCAAGGAGCATTGGATGCGGCGGTGGAATATGCAAAAGAACGCGTTCAATTTGGCAAGCCGATCATCGAGCAGCAGGGAGTCGGATTTAAGTTGGCGGATATGGCGACAGCCGTTGAGGCGTCTCGCTTGTTAACCTACCAAGCAGCATGGCTAGAATCCAATGGTCTTCCATATGGCAAAGCGTCAGCGATGGCCAAACTGTTTGCTGGAGACACAGCGATGAAAGTAACGGTAGATGCGGTTCAAGTTTTTGGTGGATATGGATATACAAAAGATTATCCAGTCGAACGTTTTATGCGTGACGCGAAAATTACGCAAATTTATGAAGGAACACAAGAAATTCAACGAATTGTCATTTCAAGAATGCTCACAAAAGAATAAGCGGAGCGATCCACGATGAATATGAAAAAACGAGAAGTCCCAGCATCTGTAAAGGATGAACGCCTTGTGAAAAAAAGGCGCAATGAAATGATTAAAGGGGCCATTTCCCTTTTCAAGCAAAAAGGATTTCATCGTACCACAACAAGAGAAATTGCGAAAGCATCAGGGTTTAGCATCGGAACTTTATATGAATATATCCGTCAAAAAGAAGATGTGCTGTATTTAGTGTGTGACCGCATTTACGATGAAGTACGCGAACGGATGGAAAAGGACATTGATACTCATCATGGAACAATTGAAAGCTTTAAATTGGCGATCGCTCATTACTTTAGGGTGGTCAATGAATTGCAGGACGAAGTCCTTGTCATGTACCAAGAAGCAAAATCATTAACGAAAGATTCGCTCCCATATGTTCTTAATAAAGAACTACAAATGGTCGGAATGTTTGAAAATATTTTGCAGGCTTGTGTGCAAAATGGCGTGTTTGAATTAACAGAACAAGAAATTCAGCTGTTTGCCCATAACATTTTTGTGCTAGGGCAAATGTGGGCGTTTCGCCGTTGGGCGCTGCACAAAATGTATACATTGGAAGAATATATTGAATTGCAGACGGATTTGTTATTAAGGGGTATTTTGGAAAAACGGTCATAATGACAATAAGGGGGAGAGAGGATGGCTCACATTTACCGTCCGAAACATCATGTTCGTTTTGTGACAGCCTCTAGCTTATTTGATGGCCATGACGCTTCAATTAATATTATGCGCCGCATTTTACAAACAAGCGGCGCCGAAGTCATTCATCTAGGGCATAACCGCTCGGCAGAAGAGATTGTCAATGCGGCCATTCAAGAAGATGTTCAAGGCATTGCTGTTTCTTCTTATCAAGGAGGACACGTCGAATTTTTTAAATATATGCATGATCTGTTGCAGGAAAGAGGCGCTTCCCACATCCGCATTTATGGGGGAGGGGGCGGCGTCATTATTCCTAGGGAAATAAAAGAGTTACATGACTATGGAATTGCCCGCATTTTTTCGCCAGAAGACGGTCGTGTTCTCGGCTTACAGGGAATGATCAATGTCATGTTGGAAGAGTGTGATTTTCCAACGGTTCGAACGATCACGGATGAACTTGAACGCTTGCCAAATGGCGACGTTCAAGCGGTTGCCCGCCTGATTACCTTATGTGAAAATCGGATGGATACGGCAACAGAAGTCGCCGCTGCTGCGGAGACGGTTCTTGATAAAATAAAAGAGCTGACAAAACCTGTTCCGGTTGTAGGGATTACAGGAACGGGGGGAGCAGGAAAAAGCTCGTTAACCGATGAATTAATACGCCGCTTTTTAAATGAAATTCCGGATAAAAAGGTGGCTATTTTATCAGTTGACCCAACGAAGCAAAAAACAGGTGGTGCGCTATTAGGAGACCGCATTCGTATGAATTCCATTCATTCTCCGCGAGTCTATATGCGCAGCCTAGCCACTCGTAGCTCTCGTTCTGAGCTTTCATTGGCGATTCAAGATGCCATTGAAGTCGCAAAAGCGGCCGGTTTTGATTTAATCATTGTTGAAACGAGCGGAATCGGTCAAGGGGATGCTGCGATTACCGAAGTATGTGATATTTCCATGTATGTCATGACGAGCGAATTCGGTGCGCCGACACAGCTTGAAAAAATTGACATGATCGATTATGCAGATTTAATCGTGATCAACAAATTTGAGCGCAAAGGTTCTGAAGATGCAAAGCGCCAGGTGCAAAAGCAATATCAGCGCAGCCATCAATTGTTTGATAAAGATTTATCAGAAATGCCGGTATATGGAACGATTGCAAGCCAATTTAATGATCCGGGCACGAATACATTGTTTGTCGCTTTAATTGATCTGATCAATAAAAAAGCGGGAACGAACTGGACAACAACGCTTGAATCGGTGGCAGATGTTCAAAAACAAAATGTGATTATTCCGAATGATCGCCGCTATTATTTGCGTGAAATCGCTGATACCGTTCGCTCTTATCACAAAAAATCTGAGCAGCAAGCCGATGTGGCTCGGCGGTTGTTCCAATTAGAAGGGGCCATTGAAGCCGTCAAAGAGCGTGAACGAAACGAGGAAGTGCTCGCCTCGCTCGAAGCGTTAAAGCAACATTATGAAAATCAATTAACAGCGGAATCTAAGCAAATTCTTGCCTCATGGGAAGAGCTTAAAGCGAAATATGCAGCCAAGCAATTTGTGACAAAAATTCGCGATAAGGAAATTGTGACAGACTTAACGACGAAAAGCTTGGCCGGCTTAGATATTCCAAAAGTAGCACTGCCGAAATTTAAAGATTATGGGGAAATTTTACGATGGGTATATAAGGAGAATGTACCGGGTTTCTTTCCATATACAGCTGGCGTATTCCCGTTCAAGCGCCAAGGGGAAGATCCGAAGCGGCAATTTGCTGGCGAAGGCACGCCAGAACGGACGAACCGCCGTTTTCACTATCTCTGTAAAGATGATCCGGCGAAGCGCTTAAGTACGGCTTTTGATTCGGTCACCTTGTATGGAGAAGATCCGCAATATCGTCCTGATATTTTTGGGAAAGTAGGCGAAAGTGGTGTAAGCGTTTGTACGCTTGATGATATGAAGAAGTTGTATAAAGGCTTTGATTTATGCCATCCATCAACCTCTGTTTCCATGACCATCAATGGTCCAGCGCCCATTATTTTGGCGATGTTTATGAATACGGCAATTGAACAGCAAGTGGAAAAACGAGAAGAAGAATTAGGCCGTCCATTAACAGAGGCAGAATATGAAGAAGTGAAGGCTTGGACGCTGCAAACCGTGCGCGGCACGGTGCAAGCGGATATTTTAAAAGAGGATCAAGGACAAAACACATGCATCTTCTCGACAGAATTTGCGTTAAAAATGATGGGAGATATTCAAGAATACTTTATTAAAAACAAAGTGCGCAACTACTATTCCGTTTCGATCTCCGGCTATCATATCGCCGAAGCAGGAGCGAATCCGATTACACAGCTCGCGTTTACGTTGGCGAACGGCTTCACGTATGTTGAATATTATTTAAGCCGGGGCATGCATATTGACGATTTTGCACCAAACCTTTCCTTCTTCTTTAGCAACGGATTAGATCCTGAATATACGGTAATCGGGCGTGTGGCTCGCCGTATTTGGTCCGTTGTTATGCGTGAAAAATACGGCGCAAATGAGCGCAGCCAGAAGTTAAAATATCACGTGCAAACATCCGGGCGCTCTCTGCATGCACAGGAAATTGATTTTAATGACATTCGAACAACGCTTCAAGCGCTAATGGCGCTTCATGATAACTGTAACTCGCTTCATACAAACGCGTATGATGAAGCGATCACAACACCAACCGAAGAGTCGGTCCGTCGTGCGATGGCGATTCAGCTCATTATTACAAAAGAGCACGGTTTAACGAAAAACGAAAATCCATTGCAAGGATCATTTATTATTGAAGAATTAACCGATTTGGTTGAAGAAGCGGTATTAAAAGAATTTGAGCGCCTCAATGACCGCGGCGGTGTATTAGGCGCGATGGAAATGCAATACCAACGTGGCAAAATTCAAGATGAATCCATGTACTATGAAATGAAAAAGCATAGCGGCGAACTTCCGATTATTGGCGTGAACACCTATTTAAATCCGAATCCGCCATCAGAAGAAGAGCTCAACAGCATCGAATTAGCTCGAGCATCATACGAAGAAAAAGAATTGCAAATTAAGAACTTGCAAGCATTCCAAGAACGCAATCGAGATAAGGCCGAAGAAGCGTTAAATCGCTTGAAGCACGCAGCAGTAAGCGGAGGCAATATTTTTGAAGAGTTGATGGAGACGGTTAAAGTCGCAAGTCTTGGTCAAATTACAAAAGCATTATATGAAGTGGGCGGACAATACCGCCGCAATATGTAATCAAACAATCGCAGGCTGATCCATTGTATTGGATCAGCCCATTTTTCGCTGAAAAAATTTTAGAAACTATTGATTCAGAGCTAGCATAAACAAAGAGAATTTGTTTATAATGAATGGTATGTATTCCAAGTGCATTCATTCATTTTTATCGGTAGGGAAGTTTATTACATAGAAAGGGAGTGCCGGATTTAAGTTTGCAGCAATACTCTCCAGAGGAATTACAAGAAATGTCACTCGTTGAACTCGCTTATCTTGTGATGGCAGAGAGAAAAGAAGCGCTATTATTTCAAGAGCTTGTTCGTGAAATTGCTGCTTTAGCAAATTTGCAAGAAGAAGATGTGAAGGGGCGCCTTGCGCAATTTTATACAGATTTGAATATCGACGGCCGTTTTATTTGCATTGGAGAAAATCGCTGGGGATTGCGCTCTTGGTATCCATACGATCAAACAGAAGACGAAAATGTTACAACGATCAAGCCGAAGAAGAAGAAAAAAGTATTGGATGAATATGATGATTATGATGAAGTTCTTGACGATGAAGAACTAGATTATGATGATCTCGATGATTATGAAGACGAAGAAGATGTCGATTTAGACGACGACCTCCTCGATGAGGACGAATTCGATCTCGACGAAGCGGATGAGTTCGATGAAGAACTGCTTGATGAAGATGAGTTTGAACTCGAAGATGAAGAAATGGACGATGAACTGCTAGAGATGGAGGAAGCAGAAGAGGAGGAAGAATGACCTTCCTCTTGACTTTACATGGCGGACTATGTAGAATTTTATTTGGGCTCTTTAAAAATTATTAAATATGATAACGCTCCCTTACAAAGGTAAGAGGGGCGTTTTTTATTTTGGCGCTTTGAGCACACTTTAAAGTGTTACATATATTTTTGGCAAGGGGGAAAAACAAGATGACAAAGTATATTTTTGTAACGGGTGGCGTTGTCTCGTCATTAGGAAAAGGAATCACGGCTGCCTCGCTAGGCCGTTTATTGAAAAATCGCGGATTGAATGTAACGATTCAAAAGTTTGATCCATACATTAATGTCGATCCAGGGACGATGAGTCCGTATCAGCATGGAGAGGTATTTGTAACGGATGACGGTGCAGAAACGGATTTAGATTTAGGACATTATGAGCGCTTCATTGACATTAATTTAAATAAATACAGCAACGTCACAACTGGGAAAATTTATTCTGCGGTATTGAAAAAGGAACGCCGTGGTGATTATTTAGGGGGAACTGTACAAGTCATCCCTCATATTACGAATGAGATTAAAGAGCGAGTGTTTCGTGCTGGCCGTGAAACAAATGCCGATGTAGTGATTACGGAAATTGGCGGAACGGTTGGAGACATTGAATCGCTGCCGTTTTTAGAAGCCATTCGTCAAATCAAAAGCGATGTTGGCCGCGACCATGTCATGTATATTCATTGTACGCTTGTTCCGTATATTAAAGCAGCTGGAGAAATGAAAACAAAGCCAACTCAGCATAGTGTAAAAGAATTACGCAGCTTAGGGATTCAGCCAAATGTCATTGTGGTTCGTACCGAAATGCCGATGTCGCAAGAAATGAAAGATAAAATTGCGCTATTTTGCGATATCGACCCGAAAGCTGTAATTGAAGCGCGCGATGCCGATACATTATATGCTGTGCCGTTAATGCTGCAGGAGCAAAAATTAGATCAAATTGTTTGCGAACATCTCAAGCTGAACTGCCAAGAAGCAGATATGACCGAATGGAGGGCGCTTGTCGAAAAAGTGCGCCATCTTTCTGATAAAACGAAAATAGCGCTTGTCGGGAAATATGTAGAATTGCAGGATGCTTACATTTCAGTTGTTGAAGCACTTCGCCACGCGGGTTATGCTTTCGATGCAGAAGTAGAAATCCAATGGATCAATTCAGAACATGTAGATCGGGATAATGTTCATGAACTGTTAAAAGATGCTAGCGGGATCCTCGTTCCGGGTGGATTTGGTGATCGCGGTATTGAAGGAAAAATCGAAGCGATTCGCTACGCTCGGGAGCAGCAGATTCCGTTTCTCGGAATTTGTCTCGGCATGCAGTTGGCGTCAGTTGAATTTGCCCGCCACGTAGTTGGATTAGAAAATGCGCACTCATCAGAGATTGATCCAAATACTCCTCATCCTGTCATTGATTTGCTTCCAGAGCAAAAAGATATTGAGGATTTAGGAGGAACGCTGCGCTTGGGATTATATCCATGCAAGCTTGTTGAAGGAACTCTTGCCTATGAAGCTTATCAGGATGAGGTCATTTATGAGCGTCATCGCCATCGTTACGAATTTAATAACCAATATAGACAAATCATGGAACAAAAAGGATTTGTTTTTTCCGGCACAAGCCCAGATGGACGTTTAGTGGAGATTATTGAATTAAAGGATCATCCATGGTTTGTGGCGGCTCAATTCCATCCGGAATTTACTTCTCGTCCAACAAGACCGCAGCCGCTGTTCCGTGAATTTGTAAAAGCATCATTGCAGAAATAAAAACAGTAGAAAAAGACGATCTCGCATCAATGGCGAGATCGTCTTATTCGTTGTATTCCTCAAAAATTTCATGAATCGTAAAGAACAAGCAATAGTAGGCAAATAGCGCCATCATGACAGCTGGAAATCCAAAGCGCGTACCGTCATCCTTTGGAATAAGAGGCTTTACCAGCTTGCTGTCAATATGCACATCGGCTACATCGGCAAGCGAAGGCTCTTGAGGGACGGCAGCTGAAATGGCGACGACTGGAATGTTTTGCTGAATCAACTGCTCAGTTAATGCAATGGCACGCTCATCGTTGGAGAAGCGCGTAATGAGTAAAACACGATCGGTTTCATTCCTATCTGCACGAATCGTTCTGTGCTTCATGAGCGGCTCGGCTTTGGGCAACATCTCTGCTCCCTTTATGGCCGTAAGAGCAACGGATTCCATCTCATCAAAGCCATGAATCAAAATGCGCCCGTCCCCGATCAATGCTTGAGCAAGCAGGCGCGCACCATCTTCGATTGCCATTTCTTCTTGCTCTGCGAGTTTTTTGAAGTAACCCGTTAATTGGGTGGAAAAAACTTTCATCATGCTTTTTTTCACCGTCCTTTACATTATTACAGTATACTGAATTGGGGAAAGAACACAACCGTTTCATTTGGCTGCTGATGATCGCTACTGTATTCGTTTGCGGACAATGATGGAAAAGAGGCAGGAAATCAACAAAGAAATGCGGAATTATACAAATTAGCAAAACAAAGAATAGAGGTGCATAACAGATGGGAAACAAACTTTTAATCGTTGACGATCAATATGGCATTCGTATTTTACTAAATGAAGTTTTTCAAAGAGAAGGATATACAACCTTTCAAGCAGCTAACGGTATACAAGCATTAGAGATCGTCCAAAAGCACCAACCTGACTTAGTATTATTAGATATGAAAATTCCAGGAATGGATGGAATTGAAATATTAAAACGGATTAAGGCAATGAATGAGAACATTAAAGTCATTATTATGACAGCATATGGCGAGCTTGATATGATTCAGGAAACAAAAGATTTAGGCGCCATCATGCATTTTGCTAAACCATTCGATATTGATGAATTGCGGGAAGCTGTGAAAAAATATATTTCGTAATGCGCTTTCAATAAATTTTTGTGGAATTCCTAGGTGCGCATAATGTTGCTGTTTCGTCTCTAAGTTGGTATGCTTATAAAGTAAGGCCGAAGCGCGCCTTTCATACATAATGCAAGTTGTTGCGGCGATGCTGCGGCATAGCCTCCCTTTTGACGAAAGGCGGAGTTTAATGACAAGGAGGGTTTTTTATCATGCCTTTAGTATCGATGAAGGAAATGCTAAACAAAGCGTTAGCAGAAAAATATGCGGTAGGGCAATTTAATATTAACAACTTAGAATGGACCCAAGCCATTTTAGCCGCTGCCGAAGAAGAAAAATCTCCAGTAATCCTCGGTGTATCAGAAGGAGCAGCTCGATATATGGGCGGCTTTAAAACGGTTGTCAACATGGTGAAAGGATTAATGGAGGATATGAATATTACCGTTCCTGTGGCCATTCATCTTGACCATGGTTCCAGCTTCGAAAAATGTAAAGCAGCGATTGATGCTGGTTTTACATCCGTAATGATCGATGCTTCTCATCATCCGTTTGAAGAAAATGTCCAGATCACTTCACAAGTGGTCGAGTATGCCCATACGCGCGGCGTGTCTGTCGAAGCGGAGCTCGGCACAGTCGGCGGACAAGAGGACGATGTGGTGGCAGACGGCATTATTTATGCAGATCCAAAGGAATGCGAGGAGCTTGTTAAGCGTACAAATATCGATTGCTTGGCTCCAGCGCTTGGTTCTGTGCATGGTCCTTACAAAGGAGAGCCAAAATTAGGATTCAAAGAAATGGAAATTATCCGTGATTTAACGCGCGTTCCGCTTGTATTGCACGGTGGTACAGGCATTCCGACGGAACAAATCCAACGCGCGATTTCACTTGGAACCTCAAAAATCAATGTAAATACTGAAAACCAAATGGCCTTTACAAAAGTTGTGCGTGAAATCTTGGCGCAAGATACAAAAGTATACGATCCACGCAAAATTATCGGTCCTGGCCGTGACGCTATTAAAGAAACCGTCATTGGGAAAATGCGCGAGTTTGGTTCCTCTGGAAAAGCTTTGTAATCAGATAGCCGCATCGTTTCGGTTTGAACCCGAAACGAGCGGTTTTGTTTCATTTCATTAAGGAATATGTTTAGGAGGAGAGAGCGATGAAATTCTTTATTGATACGGCAAATTTGGAAGAAATTAAACAGGCTAATGAGCTGGGGGTTTTAGCGGGAGTGACGACTAACCCGAGCCTTGTAGCCAAAGAAAACGTGTCCTTCCACGATCGCCTTCGCCAGATTACATCGATTGTATCAGGTTCTGTAAGCGCCGAAGTTATTTCAACGGATGCAGAAGGAATGATTCGCGAAGGAGAAGAGCTAGCGAAAATCGCTCCAAATATTACGATTAAAGTACCGATGACGCCAGAAGGTCTTAAAGCCGTTAAGGCATTTAGTGAAAAAGGAATTCAAACCAACGTTACCCTCATCTTTACTGCCAATCAGGCTCTGTTAGCTGCACGTGCTGGTGCAACATATGTTTCACCATTCCTTGGGCGTTTAGACGATATCGGTCATAACGGATTGGAGCTTATTTCAACGATTGCCAACATTTTTGATATTCACGGCATTGAGACAGAAATCATCGCAGCATCCATTCGTCACCCACTTCATGTAACGGAGGCAGCATTAAGAGGAGCTCATATTGCGACGATTCCTTATAAGGTATTAATGCAGCTATTCCAGCATCCACTTACTGATCAAGGAATTGAAAAATTTTTAGCAGATTGGAATCAGCAAAAACAGCGATAAAAATCATGAGTTTTGGTCTAAACTGTAAATAAGCGTTTCCGTTGCAATTCGCGCAAAAGCAAGGCATCTTCGCTGGAAGGGAGACTACAATGGAAAAATTAAAGATCATAGGCGGCGACCCTTTGCGCGGAACGGTGCGAGTCAGCGGGGCGAAAAACAGTGCTGTGGCGTTGATTCCAGCAACGATTCTCGCTGAATCGCCGGTAACAATCGAAGGGCTGCCTGATATTTCGGATGTTCGCGTATTAGGAGAGTTAATCGAGGAAATTGGCGGCACGTTCCATTTTGATGGCAAAGAAGCGACAATTGATCCGACGAACATCGTGTCAATGCCTCTTCCAAACGGAAAAGTGAAAATGCTGCGCGCTTCTTACTATTTAATGGGAGCGATGATCGGCCGCTTTAAAAAAGCTGTCATCGGTCTACCGGGCGGTTGTCATTTAGGACCGCGCCCGATCGACCAGCACATTAAAGGGTTTGAAGCGTTAGGAGTTAAAGTCACAAACGAGCAAGGAGCCATTTACTTGCGTGCGGATGAATTGCGCGGTGCCCGTATCTATTTAGATGTAGTAAGTGTTGGGGCAACCATTAACATTATGCTGGCTGCTGTACGCGCGAAAGGACGCACCATCATTGAAAATGCTGCAAAAGAGCCAGAAATCATTGACGTAGCCACACTACTGTCCAACATGGGGGCTAAAATTAAAGGAGCGGGAACGGATATTATCCGCATTGATGGGGTGGAGCGATTGACAGGGTGCCGTCATTCCATTATTCCTGATCGAATTGAGGCAGGAACATTTATGATTGCCGCAGCTGCCATGGGACAAGAAGTGATGATCGACAATGTGATTCCGCAGCATTTGGAGTCATTAACAGCAAAACTGCGTGAAATGGGTGTGCGTGTCGAAGCAAGCGATGATCAAATGGTGGTTGTTGGATCTCCGCAAATGAAAGCGGTCGATGTGAAAACGCTCGTATATCCAGGCTTTCCAACAGATTTGCAGCAGCCATTCACAGCTTTATTAACCAAGGCACATGGGACAAGCGTTGTTACCGATACCATTTACAGTGCGCGTTTTAAACATATTGATGAGTTGCGGAGAATGAACGCCAACATTAAGGTAGAAGGACGCTCGGCCATCGTAACCGGTCCAACGCTGCTGCAGGGAGCGAAAGTGAAAGCGAGCGATTTACGGGCGGGTGCAGCTCTTGTCATCGCTGGTTTAATGGCGGATGGAATGACGGAAATTACTGGGGTCGATCATATCGACCGTGGGTATAGCCATCTTGTCGAAAAATTGACAGGATTAGGCGCAACCATTTGGCGGGAGAAAATGACCGATCAGGAAATTGAGCAAATTCAAAATCTATAGGCAACGAAGGGGAGAGGGAGAAGTCACAATGGAAAGAAGTTTATCAATGGAGCTTGTTCGTGTAACGGAAGCAGCGGCATTAGCCGCAGCGCGCTGGATGGGTCGCGGAAAAAAGGATGAAGCGGACGGTGCGGCGACATCGGCGATGCGTGACGTCTTTGACACGATTCCAATGAAAGGAACAGTCGTTATCGGTGAAGGAGAAATGGATGAGGCGCCGATGCTATATATTGGTGAAAAGCTAGGAAACGGTTATGGGCCGCGTGTTGATGTGGCAGTTGACCCTCTAGAAGGAACCAATATCTTGGCATCTGGGGGCTGGAATGCATTGGCGGTAGTAGCAGTAGCCGACCATGGAAATTTACTTCATGCTCCTGATATGTATATGGATAAGATTGCCGTTGGCCCAGAAGCAGTAGGGATGATTGATATCAATGCGCCAATTATAGACAATTTGAAAGCGGTTGCGAAAGCGAA
This sequence comes from Anoxybacillus sp. UARK-01, assembly GCF_002075365.1. Taxonomy (NCBI): domain Bacteria; kingdom Bacillati; phylum Bacillota; class Bacilli; order Caryophanales; family Anoxybacillaceae; genus Anoxybacillus; species Anoxybacillus sp. UARK-01. Next base: position 52,546 of record NZ_NASY01000045.1, read on the forward strand.
AAATAAAGATATTGAAGACGTGGTGGCCATCGTGTTAAATCGCCCGCGGCATGAGCATATTATAGCGGAACTGCGAGAGGCCGGCGCCCGCATTAAACTCATTAATGATGGCGATGTGGCCGCAGCGATTAATACGGCGTTCGATCATACCGGTGTTGATATTTTGTTTGGATCAGGAGGAGCGCCAGAAGGTGTATTAGCCGCTGTGGCGTTAAAATGCTTAGGCGGTGAAATTCAAGGGAAGCTTCTGCCGCAAAATGACGCAGAATTGGAACGGTGCCAAAAAATGGGATTGAATGTCGACAAAGTGCTGCGTATGGAAGATTTAGTAAAAGGGGATGACGCTATTTTTGCTGCAACGGGTGTCACTGACGGTGAGCTTTTGCGAGGAGTTCAATTTAAAGGCTCTTATGGAGAAACGCATTCCCTTGTCATGAGGGCGAAATCAGGCACGGTTCGTTTCATTGACGGGCGGCACAGCTTAAAGAAAAAACCTAATTTAGTCATTAAACCATAAGCCATGTGAGCGAGGGGCAGATGCAGCTTCCCTCGCTCCTTTCTATCACGCTGTCACTAGTCAAATGGCTGGAAAGATGAAAAGCCAAGGAATTCATCCCATTTTTGTAGAATGGGAACGTTTCATTGACAGCCTATGGTGTTTTAATTTATCTAGAAACTGGAGTGCATCAGATGAGAAAAGGACAATAACAAGCTTCATATCGCCGCAAATGTTCAGTTACATCTACTCATATAGCACCTCAACCCGCTCATTTTTGTTGCAAGGTCCAAATGGATGATCTATCATCATCATTTTATGGGCGCTTGCCTATGTAGTGTTCCAACCAATCGGCGAATGGATGATATGTAATCGATCTCATCCGCAAATGATCAACATCCGGCTCCGCACGTCCCTTAGCTTTACTTCGGAGGAAGCACTCTAACCTGTATTGATCATGATAAAAATAAAAAATGGTTGATTAAAAAACTGTAAAAAGGGTAAAATAGTCATGCCGTGTGTGCATAAAAATAAGCTCTGCGATTTTTTGCTTCTTTAACATATAAACCTTCGTAATCTTCTTTCATCCCATCCATAGCTTATTTCATAAATTCATTTGGTGTATATGGGAGAGAATGAAAAATAGTAAAAGTGTGGTGGCGAAATGGACTTAACAATCTCGGTATTAGAAAATATGAAACTTAAAGAGCTATATGAACTAGCTCGGCAATATAAAATTTCTTATTACAGTAAACTAACAAAAAAAGAGCTTATTTTCGCTATTTTAAAAGCACAGGCTGAACAAGACGGATTATTGTTTATGGAAGGCGTTCTCGAAATCATTCAATCAGAAGGGTTCGGGTTTTTAAGGCCGATCAATTACTCTCCAAGCTCAGAGGATATTTACATTTCCGCTTCGCAAATTCGCCGCTTTGATTTAAGAAATGGCGATAAAGTTTCAGGAAAAGTTCGTCCTCCTAAAGAAAATGAACGATATTATGGGCTTCTTCACGTGGAGGCTGTAAATGGCGAAGACCCTGAAGTAGCGAAAGAACGCGTTCACTTTCCTGCCTTGACGCCGCTTTATCCAAGTCGCCAAATGAAATTAGAAACAACGCCGGATAAGCTGTCGACGCGAATTATGGATTTAATCGCCCCGGTCGGCTTTGGCCAGCGCGGGTTAATTGTCGCTCCCCCAAAAGCAGGGAAAACAATGCTTTTAAAAGAAATCGCTAACAGTATTACGACAAACCATCCGGATGTCGAGCTGATTGTCCTTCTAATTGATGAACGTCCTGAGGAAGTGACCGATATTGAACGCTCGGTAGCGGGCGATGTTGTCAGCTCGACGTTTGATGAAGTGCCGGAAAACCATATCAAGGTTGCTGAGTTAGTGCTTGAACGCGCGATGCGCCTCGTTGAGCATAAGCGCGATGTTGTCATTTTAATGGACAGTATTACTCGTTTGGCAAGAGCCTATAATTTAGTCATTCCGCCAAGTGGACGGACACTTTCCGGAGGGATTGATCCAGCCGCTTTCCACCGTCCGAAGCGATTTTTTGGAGCTGCGCGCAACATTGAAGAAGGCGGCAGCTTGACGATTTTAGCGACAGCGCTTGTCGATACCGGCTCGCGCATGGATGATGTGATTTATGAGGAATTTAAAGGAACGGGCAATATGGAGCTGCACTTAGATCGCTCGCTGGCGGAACGTCGGATTTTCCCAGCTATTGATATTCGCCGTTCTGGTACTCGTAAAGAAGAATTGCTGATTCCAAAAGAGCATTTAGACAAGCTTTGGTCGATTCGCAAAACGATGTCGGATACACCAGATTTTATCGAGCGCTTTTTAAATAAGCTTCGCCAAACGAAAACAAATGAAGAATTTTTCTCGATATTAGACGATGAATGGAAAAATATAGGGATTAAAAAATAACCAGTTGCAAAACCATAACACCCTTGCTATAATTTTATCATGTGTGTTTTGTCAAACAATGAGAAATGACTCACAACGGATAGAGAAACTCTGTTTCGAAATGATTCAGGGCGGAAGGAGATGAAAAGAAATGAAAGCAGGCATTCATCCTGAGTACAAAAAAGTGATCGTAAAATGTGCTTGTGGAAACGAGTTTGAGAGCGGCTCTGTGAAAGAGGAAGTGCGCGTAGAGATTTGCTCTGAGTGCCATCCATTCTACACAGGACGTCAAAAATTCGCTTCTGCTGCAGGACGTGTTGATAAATTCAACAAAAAATACGGCCTTAAATAATAGAAAACGGCTCGCTGAGCGATTAGCGTGCCGCTTTATCATTACTTCGATGAGTAAACGTACAGAACAGGCAAGCGAAGTTGATTCACTTGCCTGTTTTTTCATGAAGTTTGGAAAGAAAGGGGAAGCCCCGATGGATGTAATGAAACAATCAGGCTGGCTCGAGGTGATTTGCGGCAGCATGTTCTCTGGAAAATCAGAGGAGCTGATCCGCCGCGTTCGTCGTGCTACATTTGCAAAGCAGGAAGTGAAGGTATTTAAACCTGCGATTGATAACCGCTATAGCGAAGAAGCGGTTGTATCTCATAATGGCGCTTCAGTGATTGCTATTTCCGTCGCGACTGCTGAGGAAATATTAGAATACATATCAGAAAAAACGGATGTCGTTGCCATTGATGAAGTGCAATTTTTTGATGAGCAAATTGTCGAAATTGTGCAAACGTTAGCAGATCGCGGTTATCGCGTCATTGCAGCTGGATTGGATCAGGATTTTCGCGGTGAACCATTTGGTCCTGTGCCGACATTAATGGCGATTGCCGAATCGGTCACAAAGCTTCAAGCAGTATGTACGGTATGCGGTTCCCCAGCAAGCCGTACACAGCGACTCATTAATGGCAAACCTGCTTCTTATTATGATCCGGTGATTTTAGTGGGAGCCAGTGAATCATATGAGCCGCGTTGCCGCCATCATCATGAAGTTCCTGATAAGCCAGAGAAGCGAGACCGTAATGGAAGCGAAACCGAACGTATCATTCGGTAGTGCATGGTACATTCTGCTATCAATATTTCTGTCATAACAGGAAAAGATAACGGCAGGGAGGCGACGAATGATGAAAAAGGTACTGCCGTTACTTTTCGGTGTGCTCCTTTCCGCATGTGCACTGAATCCAACCGATTCACAATATCATGCGCAAAAGGAAGATCAAAACGGAAGAAAACTAATGACAGGGGATCGGGCCAAGCCCAATTATGATCGAATGTATAATCATTTTGATGATCCAGAAAACACCAATCAAAACCCGAATTTTATAAGCTTGACCGATGGCAGCGAAAATAATCGTGCGGATGTGCGAAAAGCGGTTCAAGTAGTGGAAAAATATACAAATTATGAGGCTGGATCGGTGTGGATGAATGGTGCTGACATGTGGATCACCGTTCATGCACGAAACCGTCTGTCGAATGAGCAGAGACAAAAAGATCAAGCGCGTTTGCAGCAATTATTGACAAAGGCAATCCCGACCTATCGTGTTCATGTACGAATCCATGACTGATATGTGCCTGCTCTGCAATAGGGTTTTTGGTGCTGCATAATATTGAGAGATGCAATTGGACAGATGAACATGTGCAGTGATGAAGTTTAACGGTCGGAAGGTAAGCACATATACTTGTCTTCTGACCGTATGTGTTTACAGACATATCCCTTCAATCTCTAAAAGTTTATTTATGATACATAAGTAATGAACGATTTCAGCATGGAATCGACTGTCAAATGATATCAATCCAATGAGAGGATAGAACCTATCGCCCATTCAAAAGCAGAATGTCATTTCTTCGACGGTTGGCGACAAGTCCGTCCATGATCTCGCTCATGCTAAAGCGTAACCACGAATGGAATCATCTCATAAGATTTTTATTTGCTCATCTGAGAGGAATCTATCGGCGCATCCAATGAATGGGGTTGATAGGGTTAACATCAGCTGCGCTGGATGACGCCGCTAAAATGGAAAGCTTGAAAGATGAACTCCGTTCTATATAAAAAAACAGAAGAGTCCTGCCGGGGAACAGCTTATTGGCCACCTGAAATAAAAAGCCGTTATACTGTATCCCGGTTTTTTTGTGGACAAAAAATTGAGAATAATTATAAAATTAGTAAAAGGTTATAATTAGGATGGAGAAAGTATGAACATTCACAAATTCATGATGCCAGAAATCATTTTTGGAAACGGATCCATTCAGCAGGTGGGAGAAAGCTGCTTACGGCTTGGTGCGACAAATGTCTTGATTGTCAGTGATCCAGGTGTGATCGCAGCAGGGTGGCTAGATGTGGTCATTCAAAGCTGTAAGCAAGCGGGCTTAAAGTACACTACTTTTTCTGATATCACGATTAATCCGAAAGATGAAGAAGTAGAAAAGGGATGCCGCGTTTATATGGAGCATGAGTGTGACTCCATTATTGGCGTTGGCGGCGGCAGTTCGATTGATGTAGCGAAAGCGATTGCCATTCTCGCCACCAATGGCGGCCAGATTCAAAGCTATGAGGGAGTGGATAAAATCCACCATCCGCTTCCCCCGCAGGTCATGGTTGCGACTACCGCTGGATCAGGTTCAGAAGTATCGCAATTTTCCGTTATTGTCGATACAAAAAAGCAGAAAAAGATGACCATTATTTCTAGATCTCTTATTCCAGATATCGCGATTATTGACCCAGAAACGCTCGTCACAAAAAGTGCGGAGTTAACCGGAGCGACGGGGATGGATGTGTTAACACACGGCATTGAAGCCTATGTCAGCTTGGCGGCTACACCTCTGACCGACGTTCAAGCGAAGAATGCGATTTCTCTAGTGGCGGAATATTTGCGGCCTTCTGTAGCTTCCAAAATGAATCGGGAGGCTAAGACGAATATGGCAATGGCAAGCTTACAATCCGGGCTTGCCTTTTCCAACGCCATTTTAGGAGCTGTCCATGCGATGTCGCATGCAGTAGGAGGAAAATACAACCTTTTGCATGGCGATGTCAATTCTATTTTGCTTCCTCATGTAATGGAGTACAATCTTTTAGCCAATCCTAAGAAATTTGCTGATATTGCTCTTTTTCTTGGCATGGATATACGCGGAATGTCTCATATGGAAGCAGGGAGAAGAGCCATTGAGTATGTCAAACAATTAACGGTCGATATTGGGGCTCCCCAACGTTTGTCATCTATTGGGGTAGAAGAAGAAATGAAAAAAATGAGCCTCATGGCTTTACATGATGCTTGCATGATTACCAACCCGAGAGATGTAACGGCAGAAGATATTGAAGAAATATTTAGAAGGGCATGGTAGCGATGAATGAGCGGCAGCAAATGATTAATTTGTTAACAGGGGTGCAATCCTCCAAGAAAAGCTATTATACCGAATTGAAGAAAATGGTAGCGGAATTAAAAAAGAAAAATATGCAGCTGGAAATTATCAATGACATTACGAAAAGCTTTAATATTGATATGTCAATGGATGATATGCTGAAAAATACCTTTGATAAGCTGAGAGAAATTTTTCCTATCAAACGAATTAGCCTATCTTTATATGAAAATGATAAGCTCACATTGACGAATGTCTATCCTTTGCATTCGCTATACTTCCCCATTGGTTTTACGTTGCCGAAGGAACGCTCGATTTATTGGAAAGTGATTCAATCGCTGCAGAAACTTTTTTATCAAGTGCAGGAGAAAGAGGAGAGTTATGTAGAAAACGCTGTCTACCGAGAGCTTGGCATGAAAAGCGTATTGCTTGTTCCGTTGATTAGCAAAGGACAGGTAATCGGCGTATTAAGCATCGGAAGCTCTGAAATCGTCCGATATGATGAAGCCGATCTCTCGTTTTTCCAGCAATTTGGCGATCAGTTGGCGGTTTGCATCGAAAATGCAAGGCTTTATCGCGAGGTGCTTGTCAGTAAAAAAGAATGGGAGGAAACATTTCGGGCTGTTTCGGAAATGATTTTAGTCGTTGATTTAGAAGGCCGTATTTTGCGATATAATGATGCAGCGAAAGAATTTTTTCAAATTGGCGGGTCTCCGCATACTAGAAATATATGTGAGCTGTTAGCGATTGAGCAAAATGAAAACCCTATCATGGAAAATGTAGCAACACAAAAACCCGTTTATCGTCGCTTTCATATTCAGCAACGCATATGTGACTTTCATTCGTATCCAGTATTTAACGAAAACCAAAGCATTTACGCTGTGATTATTTATATCAATGATATTACAGAAAAACTTCAGATTGAGGCGCAATTGGTGCAATCAGGGAAATTGGCCGCCATTGGCGAAATGGCGGCGGGTATTGCTCATGAGCTGAACAATCCGCTGACAGCGATTCTTGGCAATGCTCAGCTATTGTTGAGATCTTTCCCGAAAGAAGAGCGTTCTTCCACACTTTTATCCGATATTTATTCATGTGGAAAGCGCTGCAAAGCCATTATTCAAAACCTGCTGACATTTGCCAGACAGGATGAATATCGGTTTGCGGACTGTTCCATTAATGATGCGGTTGAACAGGTGCTGGGGCTGATCAGGGATCAAATTCAAAAGCAAAATATCGTCATTCAGGTCAATCTGGATCATTCCGTTGAATGGGTGGAAGGGAATCTTCAGCAAATTGGCCAAATTGTATTAAATCTTTTAATCAACGCCAAAGATGCACTGGAAGAGAGGGAGGGCGCTGAAAAAGTAATCGCAATTGAAACAAAAACGATCGTTGAACATGGGAGTAAATGGGTAACCCTTTCTGTCAAAGATAATGGTATTGGGATCGACAAACAGCATCTGCAGGAGATTTTTAACCCGTTTTTTACGACTAAACGGCCAGGAAAAGGAACAGGGCTTGGTCTATCTGTTAGCTTAGGAATTGCACAAGCTCACGGAGGGGCGATTGAAGCCATAAGCGAACGAGGAAAAGGAAGTGAGTTTATTTTAAAGCTTCCGGCAAAGCGATAGAATGGAGGCAGAGAACCGATGAGCTATATTTTAGTGATTGATGATGAACGAGAGGTAGGCACCTTTTTTCTGCATTTGCTAGAAGGAAGAGGGTATCGCGTAAAGCTCGGATTCAGCGGCAAAGATTTCTCTAAACTCATTCAGCAATACTCGTTTGATCTCGCATTTATTGATGTCAAACTTCCGGACACAAACGGTTTAGACTTGTTAAAACAGCTGAAGCGCACACAGCCGACGTGTAAAGCTGTGGTAATGACGGGATACAGCACGGTCAAAACCGCGGTGGATGCGATAAAATATGGAGCGAGCGACTATGTAGAAAAACCGTTTGATGATATTGAGCAGCTGGAAGAATTAATTGAAGGACTGTTAAATAACGGTATCGCTTCATCACAAGACGACATGTACAAGCTCGCGGAAACGCTTGGGTTTGTTGTCGGGACGAACAAGGAAATGAATGATCTGTTAAAATTGGCTTATAAAATTGCGAAAAAAAATGTCAATGTGCTCATTGAAGGGGAAACAGGAACAGGAAAAGAAGTGCTTGCCCAGTTTATTCACCACGCGAGCCTTCGCTACGACCAGCCTTTTATTGGAATAAACTGCGGAGCCGTTTCCGAAACATTGTTGGAAAGCGAACTGTTTGGTCATGAGAAAGGGGCTTTTACAGGAGCGATCAAAGAAAAGAAAGGCATCTTTGAGATTGCTCATCGCGGAACATTATTTCTCGATGAAATTGGCGAAGCCTCGCTGGCCATTCAAGTCAAATTGCTGCGAGTGTTAGAGACTGGCGAGTATATGAGGGTAGGCGGTGAGGTCATCCGCAAAACCAATACGAGAATCATTGCGGCTTCACATGTCGATTTGTCTAAAGCAGTAGAAGAAAAAAAGTTTAGAGAAGATCTTTTGTATCGGCTTGACGTAGTCAAAATCGCGATTCCGCCGCTTCGAGAGAGAATAGAAGATTTGCCGCTTTTGCTTACTTATTTTTTAAAAAAGATGAACTCATCATTATCTTTTTCCGAAGAAAGCCTTTTCTATTTGAAGCGTTATCATTGGCCGGGAAATATAAGAGAGCTGATGAATGTGGTCAAGCGGGCGATCACATTAGCGGAAGGAGAAACACAGGTGATTACGCCACAGTATCTTCCGGAAAAAATCAAAGGAGAAACCCATCCTCCATCTGTACGGGTGCATGAAAAGGAGCAAGAAGAAATCGATTTAGAAACCTATTTGCAGCAATGGACGAACCATGTATTGTCATTGTGGAAGAATAATCATCCACAAGTAGATCTTGAATATGTATTGTCATTGGTGAAAGAATTAGAGACGCAAATTGGCCGTTCCTTTGTCATAAAAACATTAAAAGAAACGATCGGAAACCGAAAGGAGACAGCAGAGCGATTAAATATCACCGTTCGTAAATTGCGGTATTTATTAAAAGAAAAGGGAGCAGATTCAAAAGTATAGCTGCTTTTGCATCCGCTCCTTTTTCCTTTTGTAAAAAAGCTTCAGCCTCTAATGGTGTATCATTGGCCAGAAAATGGAGAGGCGGCGGCTCGCCCTCATGGACGAGCCACGTGCCCCTTAGCTGTGAATCGTTTAGAAAAACCCTTGCGCTTTTGGATGATAGCTGACGAGAAGGTTTTTGGTTTGCTGGTAGTGAGCTAACATCATTTTATGAGTTTCGCGGCCGATTCCTGACATTTTATAGCCGCCGAATGCCGCATGAGCCGGATAGGCGTGATAACAATTGGTCCACACTCTTCCTGCTTGAATTCCCCGGCCTAGCCGGTAAGCGGTATGAATATTTCTTGTCCACACACCGGCGCCCAATCCGTATAATGTATCATTGGCAATGGCTAGCGCTTCCTCTTCACTTTTAAACGTTGTGACAGATACGACAGGACCGAAAATTTCCTCTTGGAAGATCCGCATTTTATTATGTCCTTTGAATACGGTCGGCTGAATATAATAGCCGTTTTCAAGGCCCGCGATGTGGTTTCGGTCTCCGCCGATCAGGCATTCCGCTCCCTCTTGCTTGCCGATATCAATATAGGAAAGGATTTTTTCCATCTGTTCGGACGATGCTTGCGCTCCGATCATGGTGCTTGTATCCAATGGATTTCCGGCTTTAATATTTTTGACACGTTCGAGCGCCCTTTCCATAAATACAGCATAAATGGACTCGTGGATCAAGGCCCGCGACGGGCATGTGCAGACCTCTCCTTGATTCAGGGCAAACATCGTAAAGCCCTCAAGCGCTTTATCTAAGAAATCATCCTCTTCGCTCATTACGTCCGGAAGAAAGATATTCGGCGATTTTCCGCCTAACTCAAGGGTGACCGGGATAATGTTTTGTGAGGCATACTGCATAATTAAACGTCCTGTTGTCGTCTCGCCTGTAAAAGCAATTTTCGCAATGCGCGGACTGGATGCTAAAGGTTTTCCGGCTTCAAGGCCAAAACCATTGACGATATTGAGCACTCCTGGAGGCAAGAGATCCCCGATTAGCTCCATTAAAACCATAATGGATGCCGGTGTTTGCTCTGCAGGCTTTAAGACAATGCAGTTTCCGGCCGCCAGCGCCGGGGCGATTTTCCAAGCTGCCATGAGAAGCGGGAAATTCCACGGAATGATTTGGCCAACGACCCCGAGTGGCTCATGAAAATGATAAGCAACGGTATCATCGTCAATTTGGCTGATGGATCCTTCTTGAGCGCGGATCACTCCCGCGAAATAACGGAAATGATCGATAGCTAAAGGAAGATCTGCATTTAGCGTTTCTCGAATAGGTTTTCCGTTTTCCCATGTTTCAGCGACCGCCAGCATTTCTAAATTTTCTTCCATGCGGTCTGCAATTTTGTTTAAAATCGTGGCGCGGAATGCAGGAGACGTTTTGCCCCACGCTTCCTTCGCCGCGTGGGCTGCGTCGAGCGCCAGTTCAATATCCTCCGCTTGGGAACGGGCTACTTCGCAAAAAACCTCCCCTGTAACAGGAGTGATGTTTTCAAAATATTGTCCTGAAATAGGCGGTGTCCATTCCCCGTTAATGTAATTGTCATATCTTTTTTTAAATTGAACTTTGGCGCCATTTTCTCCGGGCCGGTTATAAATCATAAGATGATTCCTCCTTATTTGGCTGGTGCAGGAGCCGCTTGTTCCACCGCTCCTGCCAGCTTGAATATCTATTTAGAAAGTGTTATTGCATGGTTAAAACGATGCGGCCGTTGATTTGTCCTTTTTCCATCCGTTCAAACACTTCGTTAATATGCTCCAAAGAAACCGCTTCCACAATAGGGCGAACCTTTCCTTGGGCTGCGAAGTTAAGCGCTTCCTGCATGTCCTTTCTTGTTCCTACGATGGATCCCTTAACGGTGATGCCGTTTAAGACGGTATCGAAAATAGGGATCGGCAGCTCGTCATGAGGCAATCCGACGACAACGAGGCAACCGCCGCGTTTGATAGATTGATAGGCTTGTTCAAATGCTTTTTTCGTGACAGCTACGCTAATAGCCGCTTGTACGCCGCCGACTTTTTCATGAATGGCTTGTACCGGATCTTCCTTTAAGCCATTGATGGCGATATCCGCTCCTAATTTTGTAGCCAATTCTGCTTTATCATCGCTGATATCGACGGCTACTACATTGAATCCCATTGCTTTCGCGTATTGCAGAGCGATATGTCCTAAGCCGCCGATTCCATAAATGGCTACCCAATCCCCCGGTTTAGCATTGGATACTTTCAGAGCTTTATAGGTTGTGACCCCGGCGCAAAGAATCGGTGCGACCTCCACCGGATCTAGGTTATCTGGAATGCGCGCGACATAATCCGCTGGCGCTTTACAATATTCCGCGTATCCGCCGTCAACAGAATAACCGCCATTCAATTGATGAGGGCAAAGGGTTTCTTGGCCGCTTAAGCAATATTCACATTCCCCGCATGCGGAGTAAAGCCAAGGAATTCCTACGCGATCTCCCACTTTAATCGATTTCACCCCCGGTGCCACTTCGACGACGACTCCCACTCCTTCATGTCCTGGAATGAGCGGAAGCTTTGGTTTGACGGGCCAGTCCCCATGAGCGGCATGCAAATCGGTATGGCAAACGCCGCACGCTTCGATTTTCACGAGCACTTCGCCGTACTCAAGCTTTGGTTTTTCTACCTCTTCAATTTGAAGCTTTTGTTTGAACTGATGAACAACAGCTGCTTTCATTCTCCCAATCCCCTTTCCGAAAAATTTTTCGTCATCTACCATTAATGCAAAAAGTATGCCAAGTAAAAAAATCCGCTTCCTGTCCGCAAAGGGAAACGGAATCTTATGGCTCAGCGAAGCATCACGAGCAGATCGTCTGGCATGCAGATAGGCGGATTCCTTCTATATGGACGGAGGGGCAGGCGTGCATTCGCTAGCAAATGATGCCGAAAATTTGTCGATTTTGTCCTAATTCTTGGCACTTTGGTCAAAAAATCGCCTGTTCGATAAGAGGAAGCTGAGACGTAAACATTCGTGTACATGAAGTCGAGCTCATCCGTCGATCGTGTTTCATGACGATCTCCATTTCATTGAATGTGTCGATATTGATTTCCCCGCAATGAGCAGGAACGACAGTCGGGCAGGCTTTTCTGACAATGAATTTGGATACATATCGTTCCCGTCCCAAGTTTGTGTTTATCGATAAGGGGATTGAACAATCGTTATCACATCTCCACTCTGTTAGAAAGGAGAGACGTTTCATTAACCCTCATAGGACTTTATTTAGCTGGACCATGGAAGTACTTTCGTATTTCATTAGATTGTAGTATAATTACAAATTAGACTGTGTATGGACAAAGACAGAGGTGAAGCATGTGTTTGATCGTCTTCAAGCAGTAGAAGAACGTTATGAAAAATTAAACCAGCTGTTGATGGATCCAGAAGTTATTAATGATCCGAAAAAGCTTCGCGACTATTCAAAAGAACAGTCCGATTTAGAAGAAACCGTGCATGTATATCGCGAATATAAGTCTGTTCGCGAGCAGCTGGCAGATGCGAAAGCGATGCTAGAAGAAAAATTGGATCCTGATATGCGCGAAATGGTAAAAGAAGAAATTAACGAATTGGAAGAGCGCGAGGAAGCGCTAGTAGAAAAATTAAGAGTATTATTGTTGCCGAAAGACCCGAACGATGACAAAAACGTCATTATGGAAATTCGCGGCGCGGCTGGCGGAGAAGAGGCGGCGCTGTTTGCGGGCGACTTATACCGTATGTATACTCGCTATGCGGAGTCCCAGGGATGGAAAACGGAAGTCATCGAAGCGAGTCCAACAGGATTAGGCGGTTATAAAGAGATTATTTTTATGATTAACGGAAAAGGGGCGTACTCAAAATTAAAGTTTGAAAATGGCGCTCATCGTGTTCAGCGTGTTCCTGAGACAGAATCGGGCGGACGCATCCATACATCGACAGCAACTGTTGCCTGTTTACCTGAAATGGAAGAGGTTGAAATTGAAATCAATGAAAAAGACATTCGTGTTGATACGTTCGCTTCAAGCGGACCAGGTGGACAAAGCGTCAATACGACGATGTCCGCGGTGCGCTTAACGCATATCCCGACCGGAATCGTCGTTTCATGCCAAGATGAAAAATCGCAAATTAAAAATAAGGAAAAAGCGATGAAAGTATTGCGTGCCCGTATTTATGATAAATATCAGCAAGAAGCGCGTGCAGAATATGATCAAACACGCAAACAGGCGGTCGGCACAGGAGACCGTTCTGAGCGGATTCGCACTTACAATTTTCCGCAAAATCGCGTAACGGATCATCGAATCGGGCTCACGATTCAAAAGCTTGATCAAATTCTAGAAGGGAAGCTGGATGAGATCATCGATGCGCTGATTCTAGACGATCAATCGAAAAAATTGGAGCAGGCGAATCATGAGTTATAAAATTTACGAAGTCCTTCATTGGGCTTCTTCTTTTTTAGAAGAGCATGGAAAAGAAGCGCGTGTAGCAGAATTACTGCTGCTTCATCATTTGCAAATGACTAGGGCGCAGCTGTTTGCTTGTCTGCGAGAGAAAATTAGCGAAAAAGCGTATCAAGGGCTGATTGAAGATCTCCATCAGCATGCGAAGGAACATACCCCTGTACAATACCTGATTGGCGCAGAGGAATTTTATGGTCGTTCGTTCCTCGTCAATCGCGAGGTTCTCATTCCAAGGCCAGAAACGGAAGAGTTAGTGGAAGGGGTGTTAAAGCGCATCCAACGATTTTTTCCTAATCAAACAGCGGTTGATGTTGTCGATGTGGGAACAGGCAGCGGAGCGATCGCTGTAACACTGGCGCTCGAAAACCATACGCTGCGCATGAGTGCGATTGATATTTCGCAAAAATCGCTGCTGGTAGCACAAGAAAATGCCCGCCGCCTTGGAGCGGAAGTAGAATTTTGGTTAGGGGATTTACTGCAGCCGCTCATTCAGGCAAAACGCAAAGTGGATGTGGTTGTGTCTAACCCTCCGTATATTCCAGAGCGTGATATCGCTTTGCTTTCTCCAATTGTAAAAGACCATGAACCGCGAAAAGCGCTTGTGGGCGGCAAGGATGGCCTTGATTTTTATCGGCGTTTTATGGCTGAACTGCCTTTGGTGCTGAAAAGCCGTTCCATTGTCGCATTTGAAGTTGGGGCAGGGCAAGGAGAAGCGGTAGCTCAACTGCTGCAGCGAACATTTCCGCAGGCTGCTGTTGACGTTGTTTTTGATATCAATGGAAAAGACCGCAATGTTTATGCGGAAATCGAACCGCCGTTATAAGACAAAGGACATCTCGCACCCGCATTCTCGCTTATGGCCCATCACGGAGAACGGGTGCGATTTTATGATATGATTGGTCGTTGGAATCTGTGGTACATCATGGCTAATCAATGCAGCAGGAAGATGGAGGCGTGCACAAACGGGGGCTTTGTTAGGGGAATTCCCTATAACGAAGGAAAAATCAAAGGTCTTCTTTGATGATTTTGCATGAAAGCTTTCAATCCATTAATTTATTGTTTTATTTTTTAGATTCATAGTTTAAAAATGGATAGCACTGTCCAAAATAGGTTAGTGAAAGGACGGTGCAATATAATGAAAAAACTAGCAATTGTATTATATATTTTTTTATTGGCAATCGGTGTGTTTGTGAATGTGTATGGTCAGCAAACAGAGGCTGGTGAAAATGCGCAAGTGATGATTCCAGATCAGGCGATCCGTCTGCGTATCCTAGCCAACAGCGATTCGGATGAGGATCAAGCGTTGAAGCGTAAAGTGCGCGATGCGGTGAATGAACAAATTAACGGCTGGGTCGCTCATTTAACCTCATTCTCTCAGGCTGAGCAAGTCATCCGCTTACATTTGCCTGATATTGAAAAAACGGTGGCTGATGTGCTGAAAAAAGAAAAGAGCGATCAAACCTACCATGTTCAATTTGGCAAGGTGCATTTTCCGACTAAGATTTATGGGAACTATATTTATCCGGCAGGGGAATATCAAGCGATTCTTATTACTCTAGGGGAAGGAAAAGGAGCAAATTGGTGGTGTGTGTTGTTTCCGCCGCTATGTTTCCTCGACTTTTCCAATGGCGAAGCCGTGAAAGCAGAAGAGGGAGCCAAAACAGAAGTGACTCCGGCATCAGAAGAAGCTCATATGAGTGAAGAACATATGAATAAGAAAGTTGTGAACAAGCATCAGCCAGAAAAAGACAATGCCACATTTGTTAAAAAAGAAAAAACAACGAAGGATCATGAGCAAGAAGAAACGGAGAATTCGCCAGCGCTGCAAGCAGCTGGTGCCGGCACGGCTGTGATGTCCTCATCAGACGTTGTCATCAATGATGACGATGATAAAGTAGAGGTAAAATTTTTCATCAAGGAAATGATCGGAAAAATTTGGCCGTAATCATTTTTGTGGATAAATGCAGAAGTTTGGATTAATAAACAAATAGTTACCCACAGATTTACCCACAGTAAAAATAGATTTATCCACAATGTGTGGATAGAAATAGATGGTTCGCATATGATTTTGCTTGGTTCTTCAAAATTAGCAATAAAATTGAATAGATAATCAACGATGAATGGTGGTGAGAAGCATGGAAACAAAAATTTGGATTGTGGATAAATTTGTGGATAAATACGAACTTTATCCACAAATTTCACAAGCGGCCGAGCTGTTGCGTGCCGGTGAAGTGGTTGCTTTTCCTACTGAAACCGTATATGGATTAGGGGCGAATGCCGCCTCGTCGGCAGCTGTGAAAAAAATTTTTCAAGCGAAAGGACGTCCGAGTGATAATCCATTGATTGTTCACATTGCTGATTATGATCAATTGGGACAGATCGCTGTGGATATTCCTGATGTGGCGCAAACGTTAATCGAGCGGCTATGGCCGGGGCCCCTGACCATGGTTTTGAAAAAGAGAAAAAATGTTGTTTGTGAAGAAGTAACAGCCGGTCTTGCGTCGGTTGCGGTGCGTATGCCGGCCCATCCAGTCGCTCTGGCCTTAATTCGGGAGAGCGGCTTGCCGCTTGCTGCTCCAAGCGCGAATCGGTCAGGAAAACCAAGCCCGACAAGCGCTATGCATGTTTTAGCTGATTTAAATGGAAAAATCGCGGGTATAGTGGATGACGGACCAACGGGAATTGGAGTCGAATCGACGGTATTGGATTGCACGACGGATATCCCCACCATTTTGCGTCCGGGAGGTGTTACCAAAGAGGAGCTAGAGCACCTTATCGGACGTGTTCATGTGGATGCGGCGTTATTGAATGAAAAGGAGAAGCCAAAGGCGCCGGGAATGAAATATACACATTATGCACCGCGAGCGCCGTTGACGATTGTGGAAGGCACTTCAGCATTTTTGCAGCAGCTTGTTGATGAACAGCGCGCGCTCGGTAAAAAAGTGGGAGTGTTAACGACCGAAGAGCGGCAATTGACTTACAGAGCAGATGCTGTGATCTCCTGTGGGAAGCGGTCAGATTTATATACAGTCGCTCGCCATTTATATGATGCGCTTCGGGCGTTCGATGAAGCTGAGGTGGACATGATCTATAGCGAATGTTTTCCTGATCATGGCATTGGTACAGCTATTATGAATCGCTTAAAAAAGGCGGCGGGATATCGGGTTCTTTATGAAAAATAACCAGTCTAAACCTCCTCGGACTTGCATATGTTACCAATAGGCAAGTCCGGGGAGGGTGGGAGATGAAGGAATTAGTTGGTGAACTGGTGACATTGTGCATGATGGCATTTGCATTGGGCATGGACGCATTTTCGATTGGATTGGGAATGGGTTTTTTTCGTTTGCGTGTTAAGCAAATGTTTCATATAGGATTTACCATCGGTCTCTTTCACGTGCTAATGCCGATGCTAGGAATGTTTGTGGGGCGTCTTCTGTCTGAGCAATTTGGAGCGATTGCCACTTATGTCGGCGGCGGACTCCTGCTTATACTAGGCTTGCAAATGATTGTCACTTCCTTAAAGCGAGAAAGTGATCCGCTGATTTCGCCGGTCGGGATAGGTTTAGTTTTTTTTGCCTTGAGCGTCAGCCTCGACAGCTTTTCGGTCGGTCTGAGTCTCGGTATTTACGGAGCCCGCACGCTATTAACGATTCTGCTGTTTGGTTTTTTTAGCATGGTTCTTACATGGCTTGGCTTATTGCTGGGAAGCCGCTTTCAGCGCTGGCTTGGCATTTATGGGGAATTGTTGGGCGGCAGCATTCTGCTAGTATTCGGTTTAAAGCTGATGATTCCCTTTGGATAAGGCCGCTATATGGGGATGTAACTTCATGCCTTAGCATGTACATAATGGAGTTTGGGCCGCTTTTCACGGTCAAATGAGCGAAAAACGCCGCTTTACAGAACCATGGATGGATCTGAAAGCGGCGTTTTTTGGACTTTTGTCATTTGTTTGCGGGGCCGGGATCTGCCAGCAGACTCACCTTCGTCTGCTGATGGTCTGGAGACGATTCGTTCCATTCTCCTACATTTATATACTAGCAATCTTTTTTGCACTATACTTTAGAAAAAGAATTCTATTATAATAATGCTATACAGGCCTTACCAACGAGGAGGGTATTATGTCGATTCATGTACTTTTTGTCTGTACGGGGAATACGTGCCGAAGTCCAATGGCTGAAGCTCTATTAAGGAATAAGCAACTGCCGGATGTCCAAGTGAAATCCGCAGGCTTATTTGCTGTGGAAGGGAGCGACGCCTCTGATTATGCGAAATTGGTATTAACAGAAAAAGGAATTGATATGGCTCATTGTTCTTCATTTCTAAAAAAAGAAGATGTGGACTGGGCTACGTATATTTTTACCATGACAACCGGGCACAAACAGCAGCTGATGGAACGATTTCCGGAGGCAAAGGACAAAATCTTTACAATGAAGGAATTTGTTTTAGGACAAGAAGGGGATGTAGTCGATCCGTTCGGGGGCTCTGTTGAAGTTTATCGCCGGACGAGAGAGGAGCTGGATCAATTGATCGAGCAGCTCATTCAAAAGCTATAATGGGATATTTAAGGGGGATATAGGCCATGAGTGAGAAAAAGAAATACGGGTTTAGCCTGCGATTAAAGCTTGTTGTGTTTACGACCGTTTTGGCCGTTATTACGTATTCTACAAGCGCGTTCTTTATTTATGTGCTTTATGATCTGATGTTTAGTACGTTTGATAAGAGTTTGTTTACGATTGTGATCCTATTGCTCGGTATTTTCTGGTCAGGACTTTTGGCGTATATCGCTTCAGGTTTTATTACGCGTCCGCTGCATCAATTAGAGCAGGCGGCGATTAAAGCGGCAAATGGAAAAATTGATGAAGATGTGCCGCTAGCTAAATCGGATGACGAGATACGGGCATTGGGAGTCGCTTTTAATGAAATGTTAAGAAATTTGCGAATGATGGTCCGCAATATTGAAGAAAACTTTGCCCATACAAACGAAAAGGTAGTCGAAATTACCGATGCCTCAAGCGTGGCAGTCGAGCGCTCAGAAAGCATAGCCCGAACGATTGAGGAAATTTCCAAAGGGGCGACCGACTCGGCTGTTTCGATGCAGACAACCGCCGAATCCGTGGAAGATGTGTTGAAGATCGCCAATGAAGTTCAGCAAAAAGCAAAGCAATCAGAGCAATTGGCCGTTGATATGGTCGACACGCTTCATAAGAGCAAAGAAGTCATTGATTCACTTGTAACAGGCATTCAACATTTAGCCCAAAATAATCAGGCTTCGTTAAATGCGGTACGGCGCCTTGAGCAGCATGCCAAAAAAGTCGAGAATATCATTTTGCTTGTGGGTGATATTGCGGGTCAAACGAATTTATTAGCTTTAAATGCTTCCATTGAGGCGGCGCGTGCTGGCGAACATGGAAAGGGCTTCGCTGTGGTTGCGGAAGAGGTGCGGAAGCTGGCTGATGAAAGCGCGCGGGCCGTGCAGGGCATTTCTGAGCTAATCAAAAATATTCAAAAAGAAGTCGTTCACGTGGTCGCGCAAATTGATGAGCAGGTGACCGCTGCCAATGAAGAAGCTGCAAAAGGAAACGATACAAATGAAGCGATTATGAAGATGACTCATTCGATTCATGAAGTGGCTAATTCCGTTCATCAAATTGCGGAATTGGTGAAGGAACAAATGCGGCATATTGAAAAAACGTCCATCCAATCTCAGGAGGTAGCAGCGATTGCTGAAGAAACATCAGCCGGAGCGCTTGAAGTGACGGCTGCCACACAGGAACAAGCCGCAATGATTAACCATGTGAATGAGCTTGTCAGCCAGTTAGCGGAGCAAGCGCAAAAATTAAAAAATACGATTGATCGTTTTTGTGCAAGATAAGTGAATGGATGAGAAGAATATCAAATGGGTCGTCCGTATGAACGGATCCGTCTGCTTGACAGACGGCGCTTATCGTTCGGGAACAGAAAGAGAAAGGCAGCAAAGCTGATGGAGGGCCCATGCCTTTTAAGCGGCATCCATATAGACTTCTTATGATGCCCTGTGTTTTAGGATGGAAATTTGTTTCGTAAAAGAGCATAATAAGTGTTAAAAGCGGTAGACAAAGTCCACTTTGACTTTGTCTACCGTCATTTTGAGCATCAGCCGGTCTTGAAAACGCCTCACAGACAAGGAGCGAAACCGCCCATCGAACAAAAAACATTCATGGGTGGACGAGCAAGGCTAGCGACATACGATGACAGCGTTTGTCAACAGCCTGAATAAGTTAATGAAAAAGTCGCTTTTTATCGTTACAATGGAAGGAAAGAGAAAAAGGAGGAAAACAACATGAAAGTAGCCATTGCGTCTGACCACGGCGGAGTAGCCATTCGCCAAGAAATTAAAAAGCTTATGGAGGAAATGGAAATCGAATATATCGATTTGGGATGCGAATGCGGCAGTTCTGTCGATTATCCTGATTATGCCATTCCGGTGGCTGAAAAGGTGGTGAGCGGCGAAGTCGATCGCGGTATTTTAATTTGTGGAACAGGAATCGGGATGTCGATTGCCGCCAATAAAGTAAAAGGAGTGCGGTGCGCCCTTGTTCACGACGTATATAGCGCGAAAATGACGCGAGAACATAACGACAGCAACATATTAGCAATGGGAGAACGGGTCATCGGGCCAGGTTTGGCGAGGGAGATTGCGAAAGTATGGCTGACAACAGAATTCGCAGGAGGCCGCCATGCGAATCGCGTGAATAAAATCCATCAATATGAGCAGACACATCTGTAACGAGGAGGAGACGGATCATGCTTTCACAATGGAAGCAGCAATGGCAAGCGATTTTGAGCGAATTTCGCCAGCAGGTTCCTCTCTCTTCTGAGCACCTCCTTGTCATTGGCTGCAGCACGAGTGAAGTAATTGGGCAAAAAATTGGAACAGCAGGCACAAAAGAAGTAGCGGAAATGATTTTTGCTGAATTGCAACAATGGCGCGCTCAATCGGGAATCCAGCTTGCTTTTCAATGCTGTGAGCATTTAAATCGCGCGCTCGTTGTTGAACGAGAAACCGCATTGGCTAAAAATTTGGAAATTGTCTCCGTTGTTCCGGTCGCTTCGGCCGGGGGAGCGATGGCGGAATATGCGTACAATTATATGAAGGATCCAGTCGTTGTCGAATTTATTAAAGCGGATGCCGGCATCGACATTGGCGATACATTCATCGGCATGCATTTAAAGCATGTCGCTGTTCCCGTCCGTACTTCCATTCGTGAAATTGGTCGTGCTCATGTGACATTGGCGAAGACAAGACCGAAATTAATCGGTGGAGATCGGGCGGTCTATTTCAAGGAAAACACGAATGCTTCATACCAATCTTGTTGATTTTGTTCATTTTTTCTTTGAATCCTTTCCTAAAATGCTGTTAAAATAGAGGAGAATATTCCGATATCTCGAAAAAAGGAGGAGCTTGTGATGAACCACTTGCCACAACAAGATCCACAAGTATTTCAAGCGATTCAAGATGAATTAAAAAGACAACAAACAAAAATTGAGCTGATTGCGTCTGAAAATTTTGTCAGTCCCGCTGTAATGGAAGCGCAAGGATCGGTATTAACCAATAAATATGCAGAGGGATATCCGGGCCGCCGTTATTATGGAGGCTGCGAATATGTTGATGTTGTCGAGGATTTAGCGCGTGAACGGGCAAAACAATTATTTGGTGCCGAGCATGCGAACGTTCAGCCTCATTCCGGTGCGCAAGCGAACATGGCGGTATATTTCACCGTATTAAATCACGGAGATACGGTTTTGGGTATGAATTTATCCCATGGGGGACATTTGACGCACGGAAGCCCAGTGAATTTTAGCGGAATTCAATACAACTTTGTTGAATATGGAGTAGACCCGGAAACTCACCGAATCAACTATGACGACGTGTTGGAAAAAGCGCGCTTACATAAGCCAAAGCTCATCGTAGCCGGTGCCAGCGCCTATCCGCGCGAGATTGACTTTGCGCGATTCCGTGAAATTGCTGATGAAGTCGGAGCGTATTTGATGGTCGACATGGCTCATATCGCGGGTCTTGTTGCGGCAGGTCTTCATCCCAATCCTGTTCCTTATGCTCATTTCGTAACAACGACAACGCATAAAACGTTGCGCGGGCCACGCGGCGGTATGATCCTTTGCAAAGAAGAATTTGCTAAGCAAATCGATAAAGCGATTTTCCCTGGCATTCAAGGTGGACCATTAATGCATGTTATTGCTGCAAAGGCTGTCGCATTAGGCGAGGCGTTGAATGATAGCTTTAAGGAATATGCCCAAAACATTATCAACAACGCTTCACGTTTGGCAGAAGCGTTAGTAAAGGAAGGATTCACGCTTGTATCAGGAGGAACGGACAATCATCTTTTACTCGTTGATTTGCGTTCGCTTGGATTAACAGGAAAAGTCGCCGAGAAAGTTCTTGATGAAATCGGCATTACCGTCAATAAAAATACGATTCCATACGATCCGGAGAGCCCATTTGTCACAAGCGGCATCCGCATCGGCACAGCAGCTGTTACAAGCCGCGGCTTTGGCCTTGCTGAAATGGATGAAATTGCAAGCATTATTGCCCTTGCCCTTAAAAATGTGGATAATGAAGAAAAGCAAGCAGAAGCACGCGAGCGTGTAGCTGCATTAACTGAAAAATTTCCGCTTTATGCATAGTCTCATTCATGGGGCTGTCTGATAAGTCCCTAAAATGAAACAAGTGGAGAAAAACGAGCCGTTTTTCTCCACTTGCTTTTGTATTTTTTCGATTTTTCTTCGAAAGTAGCTGGCGGATGCCTGCTACTTTCAGTATGTTGTGGGCTAACGCCACAATCCCAAACTCGACATGTACCTTGTCGAGGCCCCGCAAAGAAAATCTGCGGAACGACCGATTGCCCTTGATGTGACCGAACACACTTTCTACTTCGACTTTGCGCCGAGCGTAGATGGCGGCTTTCTCTTCACATTCAAGGGCTGTTTTTGCCTTCGCTTTCATTTCTTCGAAGACGGTATTCCAGTGAACTTGACGATTGCCCTTCGCCTTCGTGCATTTCGCTTTTAATGGGCAATCTGTACAATCTTCACATTCGTATATTTTGAAGCTTTGTTCATAACCAGATGGATTCTTTTGGTTTTGATATTTTTTAAATGTTACTTTCCTTCCATTCGGGCAAATAAAACAATCATCTTGCTCACAATAGGTCCAGTTTTTCGCGTTTTTGATATCCTTTTTGTATTTGCGTGTCTGTTCTCGTACATAGGATCCATAAGGAATGAGAAAATCCAATCGAGGCTCTTTCTCATCACCAATCGCATATACATAGTTTTCTTCACTGCCATATCCTGCATCCGCGATGACTGTTTTGGGCATCGGTAAAGAAGTAGCCGCCAGTTTCTCCAAATGTGGGATAAAACAACGCGTGTCTGTAGGTCGTTGGTGAATCGTATAAAACAAGATAAACTGATTCTCTGTCCCTATTTGCACGTTATACCCTGGCTTGAGCTGACCGTTTTTCATATGATCTTCTTTCATGCGCATGAAGGTTGCGTCTTTGTCTGTTTTGGAATAACTGTTACGGTCGCCAAAGATTTCGTTCTGTTCCTTGTATGTAGCTAGTCGTGGTAAGAAATTTTCCCGAATCAGCTTTAAAGGTTTTTTCCATTTCCTGCATTCTTGGCGCTTTTCCTTACGAATCTTTGTCTCTGGTTCCTTTTCTATTTCCTCTGTTAGCGTTTCAACTTTTTCTTCTATCTCCTTAGCGACTGTCTCTAAATGATGTTCGGTGATCTCTTCACGTTGTTCGGTTTCCTTTTCTCCCGTTCCAGCTTCTAATGGTGTCAATTCATGAATGTACTCAAGTGTTTCTTGAATTTTTTCTTTTAATGTTGCTTCCCATTTCTCTGTTGATTTTTTCCACACGAAAGAATACTTATTGGCGTTGGCTTCCATCTTGGTGCCATCCAAAAAGTAGTTTTCCATTGTGATGTACTTTTCTTC
>NZ_NASY01000046.1:0-69870 GCF_002075365.1 Anoxybacillus sp. UARK-01
CCCTGATCGGGGTGGGAGACCGTGTCAGGTGGGCAGTTTGACTGGGGCGGTCGCCTCCCAAAGAGTAACGGAGGCGCCCAAAGGTTCCCTCAGAATGGTTGGAAATCATTCGAAGAGTGTAAAGGCAGAAGGGAGCTTGACTGCGAGACCTACAAGTCGAGCAGGGACGAAAGTCGGGCTTAGTGATCCGGTGGTTCCGCATGGAAGGGCCATCGCTCAACGGATAAAAGCTACCCCGGGGATAACAGGCTTATCTCCCCCAAGAGTCCACATCGACGGGGAGGTTTGGCACCTCGATGTCGGCTCATCGCATCCTGGGGCTGTAGTCGGTCCCAAGGGTTGGGCTGTTCGCCCATTAAAGCGGTACGCGAGCTGGGTTCAGAACGTCGTGAGACAGTTCGGTCCCTATCCGTCGCGGGCGCAGGAAATTTGAGAGGAGCTGTCCTTAGTACGAGAGGACCGGGATGGACGCACCGCTGGTGTACCAGTTGTCCTGCCAAGGGCACCGCTGGGTAGCTATGTGCGGAAGGGATAAGCGCTGAAAGCATCTAAGCGTGAAGCCCCCCTCAAGATGAGATTTCCCATTGCATAAGCAAGTAAGATCCCTCGAAGATGACGAGGTAGATAGGTCCGAGGTGGAAGCGTGGCGACACGTGCAGCTGACGGATACTAATCGATCGAGGACTTAACCAATACGAAAAGCGGAGCAAGCTCGCTTGCATCCATAGGGCGTTCAAGCTTCTGACGGACAAGTCAGGAGACTTGGACAGAAGAAGTGGAAACGACCGTAGGATGCAGCTTGCGGAACTAGACAATACGAAAAGCGGAGCAAGACATCAAGAAAAGCACCGCCTATCCTTTCTTCTCTGATCTGTTATCTAGTTTTGAAGGAACCATCCTTCGAATAGTCTAGTGACGATGGCGGAGAGGTCACACCCGTTCCCATCCCGAACACGGAAGTTAAGCTCTCCAGCGCCGATGGTAGTTGGGGCTAACGCCCCTGCAAGAGTAGGACGTTGCTAGGCTGTATATAAAAAGCATGTTTCATTATGAAACATGCTTTTTTGTTTAATATATTGAAACCATCTGTAAATGCTTTACACTACTAATGATGGTGTTGCTAAATAAAAATATACTATTGACCATGCAACGGATGGCGATAACCTCCATAACTCATGCTGATCCTTGTCCTTTCATTTTGAGCTGATGGCCTATTCGTTCAATGTTGGTATGCAAGCCCCATAACTGTTTTCCAAATGTCACCTTCAACAACCCTGGAGTCATATTCGTTCTTTTGATTTCGAGGTGACCCAAAAACACTCCTATGTTCTCGGCGGGCGATAGTTTGAACCTTCTTGCTGTCATAGGCGGCATCTCCTAAAGCAAACCGAATGTTCCAGTCTTTGAGAGCTCAAAAAACCTCTGGCGTGACTGCCGCGTCATGTCGATTGGGGGGTGTAAGCATATGGGAGACCACGATTTCGCCTGCGGTGATACCTGTATAAAGTTGATAGCCCTTAAACAAGTGATAAGAGTGGGCATCATCCTTCCCATCATTTGAGAATCATAGGGGCTGCTTCGGAGTGCCATGTTGTCAATCCACACAGCTGAAGGCTGCTTGACACTTAAATGCATAAGCAGTTGAGCATGAGATTCCGGAAACTCTTGCTCTTGAAACCATTGTTTTGTACGAGAAAGCGTCGAAACATGCAGAACGCTGTTAGTCTACAAAGGCGGCGACAATAATCAAACCACTGAAGGACTCACATCAACTCTCGCAACGAATCGAGCGCAAAATACGTTTTTAAAAATAAGCACCTGAGTAATGCCTTTTTAAAATCGGCGGCCTCTCTGTTGTATACGGCGTGCCAAACAAAGAAAGCCGATGGATCTATTGGAAGAATGCATCAAAAGAGATTTCATCTCCTACATGCATGTTCTTTAATCAAATTAGAACGCATAATGTCCACTCTTTGGAGCTTATTGGTCGCTGTATAGGATTTTCAAGGGAGTGAGTGGGTTTTTATATGTCTTTATTCATTTATGATGCGCTTTGCGACATATTCACAATAAAATTGTACATTTCGTTTTTTCGATACGATTGGTTTTCACTGATTAAAATTTGAACCTCTATTCACCCCATATCATATCCTCGAGCATATTAAACGTTAAATCATGTGAATGACCACGTCAAACTCCTCGGTTCCTGTGCTTCTCTCTCATTCAAAAACAGCTTAATTGACATATTCTACGGATTGAATATGCTTTGCTGCACATGCGAAAACTCTAAAAAAGTGCTGGTGTCTGTTTCCATCGTTGAATGGTTTACTGCTTCAAAGATGGATCTTTGAGCATGTGTCATGTTGAGATATGTCCTTGCTTCATAATTATAACTTTTTTCTTGATATAAAGGATTTTTAGCATATGTTATCGAATTAATTCATACTGCTTTTGTTTTAAATTCGGAAAATCGGCAATCATATGATTATCTGCTCTTGTTTGTTGCATTTTTTTTATATCTGCTATATAGTAAAATTAAGGTCAAATATAGTCAAAGTCAACTACCTAAGCAAGGAGGGGTAGGGTGAGAAACATTTCTGATATTATCGAACAATATTTAAAGCAAGTTTTAAATATGAGTGAACAAGAAATTGTTGAGATTAAACGAAGTGAAATCGCCGATAAATTTCAGTGCGTTCCTTCACAGATTAATTATGTCATTAATACACGCTTTACTTTGGAACGAGGCTATATTGTAGAAAGCAAGCGCGGCGGTGGAGGCTATATTCGAATTATAAAAGTGAAAACAAAAAATGAATCGCAATTAATTGATCAGCTATTATCTTTAATTCGTCATCATGTCAGTCAATCGAGTGCAGAGGATATTATTCGCCGACTTGTTGAAGAAAAAGTCATTTCTGAACGAGAGGCAAATATTATGTTGAGCGTAATGGATCGATCTGTTTTATATATTGACTTGCCTCAAAGAGATGAGTTGAGAGCTAGAATGTTAAAAGCCATGTTAATGTCTTTGAAGTATAAATAGAAAGAGGTGAGATCTTTGATATGTCAAGAATGTAAGCAGAGACCGGCCACGATGCATTTTACGAAAATTATCAATGGTGAAAAGACAGAATTTCATCTTTGCGAACATTGTGCTCAAGAGCACGGGGACGTTTTTATGTTTCATGGAAATGCAGGATTCTCTCTGCAAAATTTATTGGCAGGTCTATTAAATTTTGAAGCTCCTACAAAGGGAGCCAAGCAAAATGCATTTCAAAGCATTGAAATTTTGCAATGTGAACGCTGCAACATGACATATAATCAATTCGCCAAAATTGGCCGTTTTGGCTGCTCTCATTGCTATCATACATTCGCTAAACAACTGCAGCCGATATTGAAACGACTTCATAGTGGCAATACTACTCATGCAGGGAAAATTCCAAGACGAATCGGTGGCAGTATTTATATTCGTAAACAAATCGCTCATTTAAAACAAAAACTGCAAGAGCTTATTGCCAGAGAAGAGTTTGAAAAAGCAGCTGAAGTTCGCGATCAAATTCGTTTGCTTGAATCACGTGTAAGTAAACATGGGGAGGAGGGCTGATTGTGTCGCTTGAGAAGTTTTTGAATACAGCAGTAAGCTCTTGGATGAACCAAGAAGGTCCGGACTCAGACATTGTATTGAGCAGTCGGATTCGGCTTGCAAGGAATATTGTAGATTACCAGTTTCCCACTGTTTTTGGCAACGAAGAAGCCCAGCATATCGTACAGCAATTTGAACAGACATTTGCACGCCAATCACATCCTGTAGTTGGTAGATTTGAGCTTTTAAAAATGAATGAGCTCCAAACGATCGAAAAAAGGGTATTGGTTGAAAAACATTTAATTAGTCCACATTTAGCGGAAGATTGCCCATTCGGAGCATGCTTGCTGTCGGAAAATGAAGAGGTAAGCATTATGATTAACGAGGAGGACCATATTCGTATTCAATGTTTATTTCCAGGACTGCAACTGACAGAAGCTTTAGAGATGGCCAATGCGCTGGATGATTGGATTGAAATGCATGTCAATTACGCATTTGATGAAAAGAAAGGTTATTTAACAAGCTGTCCTACAAATGTAGGAACAGGATTAAGAGCATCGGTAATGATGCATTTACCGGCTCTGACTCTAACACAGCAAATGAACCAAATCATTCCAGCCATTAGCCAACTAGGATTAGTGGTAAGAGGAACGTATGGAGAAGGAAGTGAGGCCTTAGGGAATATATTCCAAATATCAAATCAAATTACGCTTGGCAAATCAGAAGAAGATATTGTGGAGGATTTAAAAAGTGTTGTTCAACAATTAATTGCTCAGGAAAGAATGGCAAGAGAGGCATTAGTCAAAACTTTAAACATACAATTAGAAGACAGAGTCTTTCGCTCCTATGGCATCTTGACCAATTGCCGTGTTATCGAATCGAAGGAAGCGGCCCAATGTTTATCGGATGTACGTTTGGGAATTGATTTAGGGTATATTAAAAACATTTCTCGGAGCATTCTAAATGAGCTGATGATTTTAATGCAGCCGGGATTCTTGCAGCAATATGCTGGCGGAGCATTAAGACCTAATGAACGGGATGTTCTTCGAGCTACTTTGATTCGAGAACGTTTAAAAATGGAAGAACGAAAAGCAATGGAGGGTGATGAAAATGATGTTCGGTAGATTCACAGAACGGGCGCAAAAAGTGTTGGCTTTAGCTCAAGAAGAAGCGGTACGTCTTGGTCACAATAACATTGGCACGGAGCATATTTTGCTTGGATTGATTCGCGAGGGGGAAGGGATTGCCGCTAAAGCTTTAATTGCTTTGGGGTTAGGACCAGAAAAGATTCAGAAGGAAGTAGAGGCATTGATTGGTCGAGGACATGAGGTGTCGCAAACGATTCATTATACGCCACGTGCCAAAAAAGTGATTGAGCTTTCTATGGATGAAGCCAGAAAGCTTGGACATTCGTATGTAGGTACAGAGCATATTTTGCTTGGCTTAATTCGTGAAGGAGAGGGAGTCGCCGCTCGTGTTCTCAATAATTTAGGAGTAAGCTTGAATAAAGCACGTCAACAAGTGTTACAACTATTGGGAAGCAATGAGTCTGTTTCCGGACACCAAGGCAGTGCTTCCCATGTGAGTACACCGACGTTAGACAGTCTTGCTCGCGATTTAACAGCCATTGCTCGCGAAGGCAGCTTAGATCCTGTCATTGGAAGAAGTAAAGAGATTCAACGTGTAATTGAAGTATTAAGCCGACGCACGAAAAACAACCCGGTATTAATCGGTGAACCCGGTGTAGGTAAAACAGCGATTGCAGAAGGATTGGCGCAGCAAATTGTCAATAATGAAGTTCCTGAAACGTTACGAGACAAGCGAGTCATGACGTTAGACATGGGGACAGTTGTTGCCGGAACCAAATATCGCGGTGAATTTGAAGACCGCTTGAAAAAAGTTATGGATGAAATTCGTCAAGCAGGAAATATTATTTTATTTATTGATGAGCTGCATACGCTCATCGGCGCAGGGGGAGCGGAAGGAGCTATTGATGCTTCAAACATTTTAAAACCTTCATTAGCTCGTGGTGAATTGCAGTGTATCGGTGCTACAACGTTAGATGAATACCGGAAATATATAGAGAAGGATGCTGCGCTAGAACGCCGTTTCCAGCCAATTTATGTTGATGAACCGACTGTTGAAGAGTCCATTCAAATTTTAAAAGGGTTACGTGACCGATATGAAGCGCATCATCGTGTCTCGATTTCTGATGAAGCAATTATTCAAGCAGTGAAGCTATCAGATCGATATATTACAGATCGCTTTCTCCCAGATAAAGCCATTGATTTAATTGATGAGGCATGCTCAAAAGTGCGTCTTCGTTCTTTTACCGCTCCGCCTAATTTAAAAGAGTTGGAACAAAAGTTAGAAGAGGTTCGTAAAGAAAAAGACGCTGCTGTTCAGAGTCAGGAATTTGAAAAAGCTGCTTCATTGCGCGATACGGAACAACGTTTGCGTGAGGAATTAGAAGAAACAAAACGCGCTTGGAAAGAAAAGCAAGGTCAGGAAAATTCGGAAGTAACAGTAGAGGATATTGCTTTGGTTGTATCTAGCTGGACAGGAATACCTGTATCGAAATTGGCGCAAACAGAAACAGAACGGTTGTTAAAGCTTGAAGAAATTTTGCATTCGCGAGTGATTGGACAGGAAGAAGCAGTGAAAGCAGTGGCGAAGGCGGTCCGACGCGCCCGTGCAGGATTAAAGGATCCAAAGCGTCCAATCGGTTCATTTATCTTCCTTGGACCAACTGGGGTAGGAAAAACAGAGTTAGCACGAGCATTGGCAGAAGCGATGTTTGGAGATGAGGATGCGTTGATTCGCATCGATATGTCTGAGTATATGGAGAAGCATTCTACTTCTCGACTTGTTGGTTCTCCTCCTGGATATGTCGGATATGAAGAAGGAGGACAATTGACAGAAAAAGTTCGCCGTAAACCATACTCGGTCGTTTTATTGGATGAGATGGAAAAAGCACATCCAGATGTATTTAATATTCTTCTGCAGGTATTAGAAGACGGACGTTTAACAGATTCAAAAGGAAGAACGGTTGATTTCCGCAATACGATTGTGATTATGACATCCAATGTGGGAGCTGATGCCCTGAAACGAAATAAGTATGTAGGCTTTAATGTTCAAGATGAAAGCCAGAAATATAAAGACATGAAGGGTAAAGTCATGGATGAATTGAAAAAAGCGTTCCGTCCAGAGTTTTTGAATCGTATTGACGAAATTATTGTATTCCACTCATTAGAAAAACAACATTTAGCAAAAATTGTTCATCTTATGGCCGATCAGCTTGTAAAACGTTTAACAGAGCAAGATATTGAATTAGAATTGACGGAAGAAACGATTGCAAAAATTGCTGAAGAAGGACATGACCCAGAATATGGTGCTCGTCCATTGCGCCGAGCTTTACAAAAACACATTGAAGACCGCTTATCTGAAGAGCTGTTGAAAGGAACGATCACAAAAGGGCAAAAAGTCATTGTAGATGTCAAAGACGGAGAATTTGTAGTTTTATCAGAACAAACCGTTCAGTAAAAGGTGGCAGCAAGGTATGCGGCAGAAGTAGATTGGCGCATACCTTCTTTTTGCATTTGCGAATAGAGAGGAATTAGCTGTTATGAAAAAGAAAACGAAATTTGTATGTCAAGAATGCGGATATGAATCAGCCAAATGGATGGGAAAGTGTCCAGGTTGTCAGACGTGGAACTCTATGATTGAGGAAATTGAGAAAGGAAAACCAGCAGCAAGGGGAGTATTTGTTCATACTGCTCCTTCTTCTATATCCAAGCCAGTGTCGATTACAACCGTAGCAACAGCACAGGAGCCAAGAATGGTAACGGATCTTGCGGAGTTTAATCGCGTGTTAGGTGGCGGAATCGTTAAAGGTTCTCTCGTTCTTATCGGCGGTGATCCTGGTATCGGAAAATCAACCATTCTTTTGCAGGTGTCTGCACAATTGGCGTTGAATCAATATAAGGTGCTATATATTTCCGGGGAAGAATCAGTCAAGCAAACGAAGCTGCGTGCTGACCGTTTGGGCATTTCCGCTAATGAGCTGTATGTATTATCAGAAACAGACTTGGAATATATTCATCAAGCGATTGAAGAAATTCAACCTGACTTTGTAGTAATTGATTCCATTCAAACGATCTATCGAGCCGAGATTACATCAGCTCCCGGCAGCGTTTCTCAAGTCAGGGAGTGTACAGGGGAATTGATGCGAATCGCTAAAACAAAAGGAATTGCGATTTTTATTGTCGGCCATGTAACAAAGGAAGGCTCCATTGCTGGACCGAGAATTTTAGAGCATATGGTAGATACAGTTTTGTATTTTGAAGGTGAGCGCCATCATACGTACCGAATTTTACGAGCAGTGAAGAATCGATTTGGATCGACTAATGAGATTGGTATTTTTGAAATGAGAGAAACGGGGCTGCTAGAGGTTGAAAACCCTTCAGAGGTATTCTTGGAAGAACGATCAAGCGGAGTGGCAGGATCAACGGTAGTAGCGTCAATGGAGGGCACAAGACCCGTGCTCGTGGAAATTCAAGCGTTAATTTCCCCAACAAGCTTTGGCAATCCAAGAAGAATGGCGACGGGAATTGACCATAACCGCGTATCATTGCTGATGGCTGTACTAGAAAAAAGAGTTGGGTTGCTTCTGCAAAACCAAGACGCTTATTTAAAAGTAGCCGGGGGAGTCAAATTAGATGAACCAGCTATTGATTTAGCCATCGCTGTAAGCATTGCTTCCAGCTTTCGCGATCTGCCGACGAATCCATCAGATGTCATCATCGGAGAGGTGGGGCTGACAGGAGAAGTACGTCGAGTCTCTCGTATCGAGCAGCGAGTTCAAGAAGCAGTAAAGCTTGGATTTCATCGTATTATTATTCCAAAAAATAATTTGGGAGGATGGCTGGCGCCAAAAGGAGTGGAAATTATCGGGGTGTCTCATGTCGCTGAAGCGTTGGAATACACGTTAGGAGACAGAAAATCTGTATGAATAAACGTTACAAACATGTATCAAATTTTTAAAAAAGATTAAAAACTGTGTTATCATTGGTTTCAAACATTGGAAACTGTTTATAATGTAGTTGAGGAGGTGAAAGTATGATGTTAAAGAGAGTAGTCCAATTATTTTTCTTAGTCGTCGGAGGGACCTTAGGAATTATTTTTCTTCCGAATATATTTCGACTGCTGAATATCCATCATCTTTCATTTTTTAACAATCCATATATGCTGGCGATTTTGGGAGCACTTATTTTCTTTATCATGACTTTTTGGCTAGTTGATTATGTAGTGGGTTTAATTCACTGGATTGAAGAATCTCTGGTAAAAGCACCTGTCACAGATATTTTGTTTGGAAGCTTAGGGTTAATTTTTGGATTGTTTGTTGCATTTTTAGTGGTGATGCCGCTTAAAGCATTTCAATTTCAAGTCGTTAATACCGTGCTGCCAGTTTTTTTAACGATTTTGCTTGGTTATTTAGGGTTTCAGGTAGGATTTAAGAAACGCCATGAGTTGATGAATTTATTTTCCATTTCTAGTCGCATGTCTAAGAAAAAAGGAACAGAAGAAGAAAGCGACAAGCAAAAAAACAGTACTTTAAAAATTCTTGATACAAGCGTGATTATTGACGGACGAATTGCTGATATTTGCCAAACAGGATTTTTAGAGGGAACGATTGTTATTCCTCGTTTTGTTCTAGAAGAATTACAGCATATTGCTGATTCCTCAGATGTACTGAAGCGAAATCGCGGCCGCCGCGGGCTTGATATTTTGAATCGCATTCAAAAAGAATTGGAAATGAAAGTAGAGATTTATGAAGGTGATTTTGATGACATTCAGGAAGTGGACAGCAAGCTAGTGAAATTAGCGAAATTAACATCAGGAGTGGTCGTGACGAACGATTTCAATTTAAATAAAGTCTGTGAACTGCAAAATGTGAGAGTCCTGAATATAAACGACTTGGCCAATGCAGTTAAACCGGTTGTTTTACCGGGAGAAGAATTGAATGTACAAGTCATTAAGGACGGAAAAGAGCATAACCAGGGCGTTGCCTATTTAGATGACGGAACGATGATTGTTGTCGAAGATGGCAGAGATTATATAGGCAAACGGGTTGACGTCTTAGTCACTAGTGTGTTACAAACTTCAGCAGGGAGAATGATTTTTGCGAAGCTCAAGCTTCTCCAAAAGGCATTATAAGTGTAGACTAGGAGAATAAGTCATATGTTATATCAAGTAGTCATTCCGGCAGCAGGACAGGGAAAGCGAATGAAGGCTGGCATGAACAAACTGCTGATTGAATTGCAGCATCAGCCTGTCATTATACACACGTTAAAGGTGTTTGAACAAGATGACGATTGTCGCGGAATTATTATGGTAGTAAACGAAGCGGAAAGACCGCTGTTTGTTGAGCTACTGAAAAAGTTCGGGATCAAAAAAGTGATCTCGATCGTCAGTGGTGGCATCGAACGGCAACATAGCGTCTACAATGGGTTGCAGGCAGTTAAAGAAGGTGAGATTGTCCTCATTCATGATGGTGCCCGCCCGTTTATTAGGCTAGAAAAAATACACGAATTAGTGAAGGAAGCGCAAGAGCATGGTGCGGCAATTCCCGCTGTACCTATGAAAGACACCGTTAAAAAAGTTAGGAATGGAATGGCTGAGGAAACGGTGGAGCGCTCTAGCTTGTGGGCTGTACAGACTCCACAAGCTTTTCGTGTTTCCCTTGTTTTAGAAGCGCATAAACGGGCACAGGAAGAAGGGTATATCGGAACAGATGATGCCAGTCTTGTTGAACGGATGGGAAAAAAAGTGAAAATTGTGGAGGGAGATTATCGAAATATTAAATTAACAACGCCAGATGACTTACTATTTGCGGAAGCGATTTTATCATTAAAGGAAGCAAGGTGAATATATGTTTCGGATAGGGCAAGGATTTGACGTTCATCAATTAGTAACAGGCCGCCCTTTAATAATTGGCGGTGTTTGCATTCCTTATGAAAAAGGATTGCTTGGTCACTCAGATGCAGATGTGTTGTTGCATGCTGTGGCAGACGCGTGCTTAGGAGCCATTGGTGCTGGCGATATTGGGACGCATTTTCCAGATACGGATCAACAATATAAAGATGCCGACTCCGCGCGATTGCTACAGCAAGTTTGGAACCTCGTTAAGAAAGAGGGGTATAAGCTTGCCAATCTAGACTGTACCATTATTGCACAAAAACCGAAAATGGCTCCTTATATTGAACAAATGATAGAGAGAATGGCTGAGTTATTAGAAGCGGAGCGCTCTCAAGTAAATGTGAAGGCGACGACGACAGAAAAACTTGGATTTACTGGGCGTGAAGAAGGCATTGCTGCTCAAGCGGTTGTTTTATTGCAAAGGCAATAATGGCTTAACTTTGTGGTGGTATAATGTTAAAATAACGATACACAGTTAAATGTTGATGGAGGTCTTAACATGTCACAAGAGGTAAGAGTGCGTTATGCGCCGAGTCCGACTGGCCATTTACATATCGGAGGAGCGCGCACAGCTCTATTTAATTATTTGTTTGCTCGCCACCATAATGGGAAATTTATTGTGCGAATCGAAGACACTGATATCGAACGGAATGTGCCCGGCGGAGAGCAGTCTCAATTGGAGAATTTAAAATGGCTCGGCATTGATTACGATGAATCGGTAGACAAAGATGGAGGATATGGACCTTATCGCCAGACAGAGCGTCTTGATATATATCGTCAGTATGCAAATGAGCTATTAGAAAAAGGATATGCCTATAAATGCTTCTGTACGCCCGAAGAATTGGAGCAAGAACGTGAAGCCCAAAAGGCGGCGGGAATTGCAGCACCGCAATATAGTGGCAAATGCCGTCATCTAACGCCTGAACAGGTACAGCAGTTGGAGGCGGAAGGCAAGCCGTATACATTGCGTATAAAAGTACCTGAAGGGAAAGTATACGAGTTTGAAGACATGGTTCGTGGCAAAGTAGTGTTTGAATCAAAAGATATCGGTGACTGGGTCATCGTCAAAGCTAACGGAATTCCGACTTATAACTTTGCGGTGGTCATAGATGATTACTTAATGAAGATTACTCATGTATTTCGCGGCGAAGAACATTTATCGAACACGCCAAAACAGTTGATGATTTATGAGTATTTAGGTTGGGAGCCACCGCGCTACGGTCATATGACATTGATTGTAAATGAGCAGCGCAAAAAGTTATCCAAACGCGATGAATCGATTATTCAATTTGTTTCTCAATATAAAGAGCTTGGCTACCTTCCTGAAGCGATGTTTAACTTTTTTGCTTTATTAGGGTGGTCGCCAGAAGGAGAAGAAGAACTCTTTACGAAGGAAGAGCTCATTCGTATTTTTGATGTATCTCGCCTATCTAAATCTCCTTCGATGTTTGATAAACAGAAGCTGACATGGATGAATAACCAATATATTAAAAAGCTTGATTTAGATCGGCTTGTAGAACTGTCTTTGCCTCACTTAATCAAGGCAGGCTGTTTGCCGGCGCAAATGACCGGAGAGCAGCGGGAATGGGCTCGGCAATTAATTGCTTTATATCAAGAACAGATGAGCTATGGAGCAGAGATTGTAGAATTGTCCAAGCTGTTTTTTAAAGAAGATGTCGAGTATGACGAAGAAGCGCGGGCTGTATTAGTGGAAGAACAAGTTCCAGCCGTATTGAAGGCGTTTTTAGAGGCAGTGAAAAATCTGGAAACATTGGATGCGGAGTCCATTAAAGCCGCTATTAAAGCGGTACAAAAAACAACGGGACAGAAAGGCAAGAAATTATTTATGCCTATCCGTGTAGCTACCACAGGACAAACTCACGGACCGGAGCTGCCGCTCGCGATACAGCTGCTTGGAAAAGAAAAAGTGATTCAACGCTTAGAAAAACTAATTGACTAACATTTTTTCTTTTTTGTAATATGATGATTAACAAATCCATATATAAAGCGTAGATGAGGAGAAGTAAAAAGCATTAACATTACAGAGAGAGTCGCCTTGGCTGGAAGTGATTCATGCTTAATGCTTTTGAAATGCGCCTCGGAGCCTCCTTTCGAAGCAGAGATGCTCTGTAGTAGAATGGAGCGGATTCTCTTCCGTTATAAGAGCTGAGGGAGCCAAGCTTTTCATTTGGCTAAACAGAGTGGAACCGCGCGTCCGAGCGTCTCTGTGTTTGCAAACACAGAGACGCTTTTTATTATTCCGATATTCTGGAAGTCTGAGGAGGAGGGAGAGAGATGTTTAAAATCTTGAAAGAGGACATTGAAGTTGTGTTTGAACAAGATCCGGCAGCAAGAAGCTATTTAGAAGTTATTTTGACTTACTCAGGATTACATGCTATTTGGGCGCATCGCATTGCTCATGCTTTTTATAAACGGAAACTGTACTTTCTTGCAAGGCTGATTTCACAAATTAGTCGCTTTTTTACAGGCATTGAGATTCATCCAGGTGCAAAGATCGGTCGTCGCTTTTTTATCGACCATGGCATGGGTGTTGTGATTGGAGAAACATGTGAAATTGGCGATAATGTAACGGTATATCAAGGAGTGACATTGGGTGGGACAGGAAAAGAAAAAGGAAAGCGCCATCCGACCATTAAAGATAACTGTTTGATTGCAACAGGAGCTAAGGTGCTTGGTTCCATTACAATTGGAGAAAATTCAAAAATAGGAGCAGGATCGGTTGTTTTAAAAGATGTACCCCCGAACTCCACTGTTGTTGGTATTCCAGGGAAAGTCGTGGTGCATAATGGAGTCAGAGTGAACAAAGATTTAAACCATACGGATTTACCGGATCCTATTGCCGATCGTTTAAAAGAGCTAGAGAATCAGGTTGAAAAGCTACAAATGGAAATTCAACAACTTAAAGAAGGGAAGGCACAAAATGAGCATTCAGCTTTATAACACATTGACACGAAAGAAAGAGAAATTTGAACCGATTGAACCAAATAAGGTAAAAATGTATGTCTGTGGTCCAACGGTGTACAACTATATTCATATTGGAAATGCGCGTCCAGCTATTGTATTTGATACCGTCCGCCGCT
Source organism: Anoxybacillus sp. UARK-01 (assembly GCF_002075365.1). Lineage (NCBI taxonomy): Bacteria > Bacillati > Bacillota > Bacilli > Caryophanales > Anoxybacillaceae > Anoxybacillus > Anoxybacillus sp. UARK-01. Next base: position 13,666 of record NZ_NASY01000046.1, read on the forward strand.
ATTTAGAATTTCGCGGCTATGATGTGCAATATGTTTCGAACTTTACTGATGTTGATGATAAATTGATTAAGGCGGCTAAAGAATTAGGAGAAGATGTTCCAACGATTGCTGAACGTTTTATTGAGGCTTATTTTGCAGATGTATCCGCATTAGGCTGCCGAAAAGCCGATGTTCATCCGCGTGTAACCGAAAATATTGACATTATTATTGAATTTATTGAGCAGCTGATCGAAAAAGGATATGCTTATGAAGTAGATGGGGATGTTTATTATAAAACAAGAGCGTTTGCAGAATACGGAAAACTTTCACATCAATCGGTTGATGAGCTTCGAGCGGGGGCCCGTATTGAAATTGGAGAAAAGAAAAAAGATCCGCTTGATTTTGCTTTATGGAAAGCAGCGAAAGAGGGCGAAATCGCTTGGGATAGCCCTTGGGGAAAAGGACGGCCGGGCTGGCATATCGAATGCTCAGCGATGGCGCACAAATATTTAGGAGATACTATCGATATTCATGCAGGTGGCCAAGATTTAACATTTCCACATCACGAAAACGAGATTGCCCAGTCAGAAGCGTTGACAGGAAAGACATTTGCGAAATATTGGATGCATAATGGCTACATTAATATCAATAATGAAAAAATGTCTAAATCTCTCGGGAACTTTGTTCTTGTACACGATATCATTCAGCAAGTAGATCCGAAAGTATTGCGCTTTTTTATGCTATCTGTTCATTACCGTCATCCGATTAACTATAGTCAAGAGTTGTTAGAAAGCACAAAGAACGGATTGGAACGTTTAAAAACGTCCTACCTTAATTTAAAACATCGTCTTGCGAGCTGCAGCAATTTAACCGATAACGATGGGCAATGGTTAGATAAGATTAATGAATGCCGCAATGTTTTCATTACGGAGATGGATGATGATTTTAACACGGCAAATGCCATTGCTGTATTATTTGAGCTATCTAAACAGGCAAATTTATATTTGCTTGAAAAAAATACAGCTGAAAAAGTCATTTCTGCTTTCATACATGAGTTTGAAGAGCTATTAGGTGTATTGGGAATTTCTTTAACAGAGGATGAATTGCTCGATGACGAAGTCGAAGCATTGATCCAGAAGCGAAATGAAGCTAGAAAAAATCGCGATTTTGCCTTAGCTGATCAAATTAGGGATGAACTAAAAGCAAAAAATATTATTTTAGAAGATACGCCGCAAGGAACGAGATGGAAAAGAGGATAAGAGTGTGAAAGACTTTTTTGTAGATATAAAAGATGTAAAACAGCTTAATGGTTTAGCTCTTGCTTATATCGGTGATGCTGTCTACGAATTGTATGTGCGGCATCGCCTCCTTGCCAAAGGAAGCGTTAAGCCAAATCAATTACACAAGCAAGCCATCCGGTATGTTTCTGCCAAGGCGCAGGCAAAAGTGGTATTGGCGTTACTAGAACAAGCGATCTTAACGGAGGAAGAGCAAGCGGTCTTGCGCAGAGGAAGAAATGCTAAATCAGCTACAATTCCTAAAAATACCGATGTTCAAACGTATCGATACAGTACAGCCTTTGAAGCGTTGATTGGGTATCATTTCTTAGGAAATAATGAGGAAAGACTGAAAGAGCTCATCCGTTATTCATTTGATATTACTGAAGGCTAAGAAAGGAAGACGTAAAGAAATGGACCTTATTATCGGAAAAAATCCTGTATTAGAAGCGTTAAAGTCGGAACGGGAAGTAAATAAAATTTGGGTTGCCGAAGGGGCGCAGCGGGGAGCGATGCAATCGGTCATTGAGCTGGCTAAGCAGCAAAAAGTGATTGTGCAATATGTTCCGAAAAAAAAGCTGGATCAGATGGTTGATGGAAATCACCAAGGAGTTATTGCTCAAGTAGCTGCTTACCAATATTATGATATCGATGAATTATTTTACCGTGCGGCAGAAAAAAATGAACCTCCTTTCTTCTTGATGCTTGATGAGCTGGAAGACCCTCATAATTTAGGCTCTATTATGCGCACAGCCGATGCGGTCGGAGCACATGGCATTATTATCCCGAAGCGTCGTTCAGTTGGCTTAACCTCAACAGTGGCCAAAGCTTCCACAGGAGCGATTGAACATATTCCAGTTGCCCGTGTGACGAATTTAGCAAGAACGATTGATGAGCTAAAAGAACGGGGAATTTGGATTGTCGGCACGGATGCCAAAGCACAAGACGATTATCGCCAGCTGGATGGAACAATGCCTTTAGCCCTCGTAATTGGAAGTGAAGGGAAAGGAATTGGGAGGTTGATTTTGGAAAAATGTGACTTTTTAATTCGCCTTCCGATGAAGGGGAAGGTGACATCGCTAAACGCTTCAGTGGCAGCCAGTTTATTAATGTATGAGGTGTACCGTAAACGATATCCTTTAGGAGAATAACTCTATGGATATTCTCATTGTGGATGGCTACAACGTGATTGGTGCTTGGCCTGAGCTTCGCAAATTAAAAGAGCATGATCTTGCTTCAGCAAGAGATGTATTAATTTCTAAAATGGCTGAGTACCAAGGGTTTACTGGATATAAAGTGATCATTGTTTTTGATGCACACCTCGTACAAGGCGTTGAGAAAAAATATACCAATTATCAAGTAGATGTTATTTTTACAAAAGAGAATGAAACAGCAGATGAGCGAATTGAAAAGCTTGCAAAGCAGCTAATTAATATTCGGACAAAAGTATATGTAGCGACCTCTGATTACACAGAACAATGGGCGATTTTTGGACAAGGTGCTTTGCGAAAGTCGGCTCGTGAGCTTTTGACCGAAATGGAATCAATTGAACAAGGAATTTCTAAAAAAGTAAAAGCCATTCACGAACAAAAACCAGTCTCAAAAATTCCTTTAACAGATGAAGTGGCAAGAATTTTCGAAAGATGGCGAAGAGGCGAAAAATGAGAGGTTGACGCTGTAAAATTTTGTACTGTATAATAATTTTATCGATTTGTGCGGTCGGAGGGATCGGCGTGGGCGAAGGCTTCAAAAGCAAAGATGAGAAAAAGTTGGAACAGTTTGAGGATGAAGTATTAGTCGAACGGGTGCACCAAGGAGACAGCGATGCCTTGGACTTTTTGATTCATAAGTATCAAAACTTTGTCCGAGCGAAAGCGCGTTCTTATTTTTTAGTTGGAGCAGATAAAGAGGACATTATTCAGGAGGGAATGATTGGCCTATATAAAGCGATTCGGGATTTTAAAGAGGACAAGCTTACTTCTTTTAAAGCCTTTGCGGAATTATGCATTACTCGGCAAATGATTACCGCAATCAAAACGGCCACAAGGCAAAAGCACATTCCGCTCAACTCATATGTTTCGCTTGATAAGCCTATTTATGATGATGAATCCGATCGAACACTGATGGATGTTATTTCCGGAACAAAAGCAACGGATCCAGAAGAGTTGATTATTAATCGTGAAGAAGTCGATGATATTGAAATTAAAATGGCCGAGCTGTTAAGTGACTTAGAGAGAAAGGTGCTTGTTCTATATTTAGATGGGCGGTCATATCAAGAAATTTCTGAAGAGCTTAACCGCCATGTTAAATCGATTGATAACGCTTTACAAAGAGTGAAGCGAAAGTTGGAAAGATATTTGGAATATCGCGAAATCAGTCTATAAATGAAAAGGGCATGCTGGGCAACAGGCTAAAGCACTATTTGTCATTGACATAAGAAAGATGGATATGTTAAATTTTTAAAGACATCTCGTAGAACGGTGGGAGGCATATGCGTAAAAAGGTGATATTAGCCTGCAGTCAATGCAATACCCGTAATTATTCAACGATGAAAAATACCGCAAATACTCAAGAGCGTCTAGATATCAAAAAGTTTTGCAAAACTTGCAATGAACATACAATTCACCGGGAAACGAAATAAGTTTTACGATCATGCCAATGACTGGCAAAGCAGCTCTAAGTTGTTGGAGGTTATTAATCATGCAACGTATTATCAACTTTTTTAATGAAGTCGCACGTGAGATGAAAAAAGTCAGTTGGCCGAAAAGAAAAGAGTTAGTCAATTATACCATTACCGTGTTAGCCACCGTTGCTTTCATGACCATTTTTTTTGCGGTTGTGGATCTAGGGATTTCTTCTTTAATTCGTTTTGTGCTTGAATAACTGGCGCTTTGTTATGGTATAATAAAAGATAATAAGGTAGAAATAAAAGGCCCGGAAACGGGTTTTTGTTTTGCTTATAAAACTTAATTGCTGTTTAAGGGGAGGGAAGGACGTTTAAGTCCCAGCCAATGGAGAAAAACTGGTATGTTATCCATACATATTCAGGCTATGAAAATAAAGTGAAGGCCAATCTGGAAAAACGCTTAGAATCGATGGGGATGCAGGATAAAATTTTTCGCGTTGTCGTTCCTGAAGAAGAAGAAACAGATATGAAAAACGGAAAGAAAAAAGTAACAAAGCGGAAGGTATTCCCTGGATATGTGTTGGTTGAAATGATTATGACGGATGACTCTTGGTATGTAGTGCGCAATACACCAGGAGTTACTGGATTTGTCGGATCAAGCGGAGCAGGATCAAAGCCAACCCCTCTTCTTGAAGAAGAGGTTCACTTGATTTTAAAACGTATGGGCGTGCCGCTTAATGAGCTTGATTTTGATTATGAGCTAAAAGAAACGGTACAGGTTAAGGAAGGGCCTTTTGCTAATTTCACAGGAACGATTGAAGAAATTGATATGGATCGGCGGAAGGTTAAAGTGCTTGTGAATATGTTTGGGCGTGAAACCCCAGTAGAGCTTGATTTTTCGCAAATTGAAAAAATATAATTGCTGAAACAACTTGCAATCAAAAAGGAAAAGTGATAATATTTTATAGTCAGTGTATCTCATGATACAAGCTGATCATATGAACTTTTTTATAATCAATGATAAATCAGTGGCATTTCCTATGCTTTAAGCATGATAGGAAATAGAAGGGCGAAAGGTTACGTCCTGCCTTACGAAAGAATAATGCAAATGCTGCATTATTCATAACCTTATATGAGTGGGAGGGAACGTCCCTAATACCACATCACGGACTTAAGGAGGTGTGTCTCGTGGCTAAAAAAGTAATCAAAGTTGTAAAGCTACAAATTCCTGCGGGTAAAGCGAATCCGGCACCACCAGTTGGTCCAGCTTTAGGTCAAGCTGGTGTAAACATTATGGGATTCTGTAAAGAATTCAATGCTCGTACAGCTGACCAAGCAGGTTTGATCATTCCTGTTGAAATTACGGTATACGAGGACCGTTCATTTACATTTATTACAAAAACTCCGCCTGCTGCTGTTTTGCTTAAAAAAGCGGCTGGCATTGAGTCAGGTTCTGGTGAGCCAAACCGTAATAAAGTAGCAACAATCAAGCGTGACAAAGTACGTGAGATTGCTGAAACAAAAATGCCAGATCTCAATGCTGCTAGCATTGAAGCAGCAATGCGTATGGTGGAAGGTACCGCACGCAGCATGGGAATTGTTATCGAAGACTAATCGTGTTATGGTATCTGGCTGCTGAAGGTTGCGAGTACAGAAATAATCTGTTTCGCAACCTTTATTCGTGGGAGGTTATTCCGCTAAAACCACAATAAGGAGGAAATTTAAATGGCTAAAAGAGGAAAAAAATATTTAGAAGCGGCGAAGCTTGTGGACCGCTATACAGCTTATTCTGTAACTGAAGCAATTGAATTAGTGAAGAAAACAAGCATTGCGAAATTTGATGCCACTGTAGAAGTTGCTTTCCGTTTAGGGGTTGACCCTAAAAAAGCGGATCAGCAAATTCGTGGGGCCGTTGTGTTGCCTCATGGAACAGGTAAAGTACAACGCGTGCTCGTATTTGCAAAAGGAGAAAAAGCAAAAGAAGCTGAAGCTGCGGGAGCAGATTATGTGGGCGATACAGAGTACATCAACAAAATCCAACAAGGATGGTTTGATTTTGACGTAATCGTAGCTACTCCTGACATGATGGGTGAAGTCGGTAAGCTAGGTCGTATCCTAGGACCTAAAGGATTAATGCCGAATCCAAAAACAGGAACAGTTACATTTGATGTAGCAAGAGCGGTAAAAGAAATCAAAGCTGGTAAAGTAGAGTACCGTGTTGATAAAGCTGGAAACATTCATGTGCCAATTGGCAAAATTTCGTTTGATAACGAAAAGCTAGTGGGCAACTTCACAACAATTTACGAAACAATTTTAAAAGTGAAGCCTGCTGCTGCTAAAGGCACGTATGTAAAAAATGTAACAGTAACTTCAACGATGGGACCTGGCATCAAAGTCGATCCTTCAACATTTGCTGTTGCAAAATAAGTGGCTGTTGACTTTCGGGCAGTCATTTAGTATCATAAAACTTGTCTGAAAAGAGAATATCATTTGTACCGTAGACAGTAGGTGCTCGGCATGAGCTTAATTTCCTACCGAGGTGTTTTGTTTATAGAAAGCAAAGTGCATCTTGTGGTGCTTTACAGTACCTCCATGTCTACGTGGCATGGAGGTTTTCTTATGAACGGTATAAGTGGTATTTCATCTTATCTTCTACAGGAGGTGTGAAAATGAGCAGCGCAATCGAACTCAAAAAACAAGTAGTCGCAGAAATCGCAGAGAAATTCCGCGCAAGCAAATCAACTATTATTGTAGACTATCGCGGTCTAAACGTAGCAGAAGTTACTGAACTTCGCAAACAGCTTCGCGAAGCTGGTATTGAGTTCAAAGTATACAAAAATACGTTAACTCGCCGTGCGCTTGCAGAAGTTGGTTTAGAAGGGTTAGATGAAGTACTTACTGGTCCAAATGCGATCGCGTTTAGTAACGAAGATGTAGTAGCTCCAGCCAAGCTTCTAAACGATTTTGCAAAAGCGCATGAAGCGTTGGAAATTAAAGCAGGAATTATTGAAGGCAACGTAGCTACAGTTGAAGAAGTGAAAGCACTTGCTAATCTTCCTTCTCGCGAAGGCTTGCTTTCTATGTTGCTTAGCGTTCTTCAAGCTCCTATCCGCAACTTCGCGCTTGTTACAAAAGCAGTTGCAGAGAAAAAAGAAGAACAAGGTGCTTAATCTTATAGTGGCTTAGCCCATTTGAAAAACAATGCTAAACATCTTGATATTAAGGGAGGAATATTACAATGACGAAAGAACAAATCATTGAAGCGGTTAAAAATATGACAGTTTTAGAATTAAACGATTTAGTAAAAGCAATTGAAGAAGAGTTCGGCGTAACTGCTGCTGCTCCTGTAGTAGTTGCTGGTGGCGGTGCTGCTGGTGGCGAAGCTGCTGCTGAAAAAACAGAATTCGATGTTATTCTTACAGATGGCGGCGCGCAAAAAATCAAAGTTATCAAAGTTGTGCGTGAACTTACTGGTCTTGGCTTAAAAGAAGCAAAAGACTTAGTTGACAACACTCCAAAGCCAGTTAAAGAAGGCGTTTCTAAAGAAGAAGCTGAAGAAATCAAAGCTAAACTTGAAGAAGCTGGCGCTAGCGTAGAAGTGAAGTAATTTCTCTTTTCTTTATGTGGAATGAAAAAGCCCGCTAATGATAGCGGGCTTTTTCATCTTTACAGCACTTATCGTATCAGTCAAATAAAATCGATTCACTTTGTTGTCCTTGTACGGCATCAATACAAAGATGAAATGGATGGTATGTGTAAAAAACTATGGTTGTCTGACCGTCGAAATCGGACGAAGCAGGATCATCACCTGCTCACTTGGGAATTAATGTGGAGGCATCCGGCTATATATCTATATACATGGATTTTACAGCATATTCTGCTATCAAGTATGGAGAGAATGGTAAAAAGCCAATGAAAGGATGAGAATCATTGAGTGAACATTACTACTCCAAAGCTCCGTCTTCTTCAAGTGATCCACATACATGGAGTTACACACTTAGAGGAAATGATTTGCTCTTTACAACTGATCAAGGTGTTTTTTCTAAGCGTGAGGTGGATTTTGGCTCACGATTGCTCATTGAAACGTTTGAAGAGCCGTTGATTCAAGGGGACTTTTTGGATGTTGGCTGCGGCTACGGTCCGATTGGTTTAGCTTTAGCAAAAGCTTTCCCTGAGCGCAAGGTGGAGATGGTTGACATTAATGAACGAGCGATTGCGTTAGCCCGCCAAAATCAGCAGCAAAATCAAGTTCATAATGCCATCATCTATGAAAGCAATTTGTTTCAAGAGGTCGGAATGAAAAAGTTCGCCGCCATTTTAACGAACCCCCCCATTCGTGCGGGAAAGCAGATCGTTCATTCTATTTTTGCAGAAAGTGTGGATCATCTCCTTTCTGGTGGAGAATTATGGATTGTGATTCAGAAGAAGCAAGGGGCTCCTTCCGCTCTTGAAAAACTCCAATCACTATTTCCAGAAGTAGAAGTAATAACAAAGAAAAAAGGATATTATATCATAAAGGCAAAAAAATATTGACAGTTTTTTTTAGCTATGATAGCATTATAAAATGCCAAATGTGTAACCTTATGTAGCTATCTATAATTCATATGTATAATTTTATTTCTAATGGGGAAAATTATAAAATCAATAAATAGGTGAAAATGTGGTTTTCTTGTTATAGAAACCATTTTTCTTTTGTCTGATAGTAAGGCAAAAAATGCCTTCATCAGCAAGGCAGCCTTCTACTTTTTTATCAACGCTTGAATTTGAGGGGTGAATCAGTTGACAGGTCAACTAGTTCAATATGGACGACACCGCCAACGAAGAAGTTACGCGCGTATTAGTGAGGTATTGGAATTACCAAACCTTATCGAAATTCAGACCTCCTCTTACCAATGGTTTCTTGATGAAGGTCTGAGAGAAATGTTCAAAGAAATTTCGCCAATTGAGGATTTTTCCGGAAATCTATCTCTTGAATTTATCGACTATAGCCTAGGAGAGCCGAAATACTCAGTCGAAGAGTCGAAAGAACGCGATGTTACATATGCGGCACCTCTTCGCGTAAAAGTGCGCCTGATTAATAAAGAAACAGGCGAAGTAAAAGAGCAAGATGTTTTCATGGGCGATTTCCCTCTAATGACAGAGACGGGAACGTTTATTATTAACGGTGCCGAACGGGTCATTGTTTCGCAGCTTGTACGTTCTCCAAGCGTATATTATAGCGGAAAAGTAGATAAAAACGGCAAACGCGGATTCTCAGCCACTGTTATCCCAAACCGAGGCGCATGGCTGGAGTATGAAACAGATGCAAAGGACGTTGTCTATGTTCGCATTGACCGTACTCGTAAACTGCCTGTCACCGTGCTTTTGCGTGCTCTTGGATTTGGATCCGATCAAGAGATTATCGATTTAATCGGTGAAAACGAGTATATTCGTAATACGCTTGAAAAAGATAATACAGAAAATACGGAGAAAGCGTTACTAGAAATTTACGAGCGCTTACGTCCTGGCGAGCCGCCGACAGTAGAAAACGCGAAAAGCTTGCTTATTTCTCGTTTTTTTGATCCAAAACGCTATGATTTAGCGAGCGTCGGCCGCTATAAAATTAACAAAAAACTTCATATCAAAAATAGACTTTTCAATCAACGGCTTGCTGAAACGCTCGTTCATCCGGAGACTGGTGAAATTATCGCTGAAAAAGGAACGATGATTGATCGCAGAACGCTTGATCGAATTCTACCTTATCTCGAAAACGGGATCGGCTTCCGGACATATAAGCCATTCGGTGGTGTAGTAGATGAGGAGTTTACGCTTCAGTCCATTAAAATTTATGCACCGAATGATCCTGATGGTGAGCAAGTCATTAATGTCATTGGCAACGGATACATTGCTGAAGATGTCAAACACATTACGCCAAGCGATATTATTGCGTCCATTAGCTATTTCTTCAACCTTCTCCATGGAGTAGGTGACACGGATGATATCGATCATTTAGGAAACCGGCGCCTTCGTTCTGTAGGAGAGCTGTTGCAAAACCAATTCCGTATCGGTTTATCGCGCATGGAACGGGTAGTTCGCGAGCGCATGTCGATTCAGGACACAAATACGATCACACCTCAACAGCTTATTAATATTCGTCCAGTGATTGCTGCTATTAAGGAGTTCTTTGGCAGCTCACAGCTTTCACAATTTATGGATCAAACCAATCCGCTTGCTGAGCTGACTCATAAGCGCCGTTTATCCGCATTAGGACCAGGCGGTTTAACTCGCGAACGTGCGGGTATGGAAGTGCGTGACGTACACTATTCTCACTATGGACGCATGTGTCCGATTGAAACACCTGAGGGGCCAAACATCGGTTTAATTAACTCTTTATCTACGTATGCCAAAGTTAATAAATTTGGATTCATTGAAACACCTTATCGCCGAGTTGACCCTGAAACAGGAAAAATCACGGACCGCATCGACTATTTAACGGCTGACGAAGAAGATAACTATGTGGTAGCGCAGGCAAATGCCAGAATTGCTGAGGATGGAACATTCCTAGATGAAGATATTGTAGCGCGCTTCCGTGGTGAAAACATTGTCGTTAAACGCGATCGCGTCGACTATATGGACGTATCGCCGAAACAGGTCGTATCAGCGGCGACTGCGTGTATTCCATTCTTAGAAAATGACGATTCCAACCGAGCGTTGATGGGAGCAAACATGCAACGCCAAGCGGTGCCGTTATTGCAGCCGGAAGCACCAATTGTTGGTACAGGAATGGAATATGTATCAGCTAAAGATTCAGGTGCTGCTGTTATTTGTAAGCATCGTGGAATTGTTGAGCGGGTGGAAGCAAAAGAAATTTGGGTTCGCCGTTTGGTGGAAGTTGACGGGAAAGAGATAAAAGGCGATCTGGACAAATATCGTCTGCTTAAATTTGTTCGTTCCAACCAAGGAACATGCTATAATCAACGCCCAATTGTGAAAAAAGGCGATATTGTTGAAAAAGGAGAAATTCTCGCAGACGGACCATCAATGGAAAAAGGTGAACTGGCGCTCGGTCGCAACGTATTAGTTGCCTTTATGACATGGGATGGTTATAACTACGAAGACGCGATCATTATGAGCGAACGTCTTGTAAAAGAAGATGTATATACGTCTGTTCACATTGAAGAATATGAATCAGAATCTCGTGACACAAAATTGGGACCAGAGGAAATCACCCGCGATATTCCAAACGTTGGAGAAGACGCGTTGCGCAATCTAGATGAGCGCGGCATTGTGCGAATTGGCGCAGAAGTAAAAGACGGAGATTTGCTAGTAGGGAAGGTCACACCAAAAGGGGTGACAGAGCTGACAGCGGAAGAACGTCTGCTTCATGCTATCTTCGGAGAAAAAGCGCGTGAAGTGCGCGACACCTCGCTTCGTGTACCACACGGTGGCGGCGGGATCGTACTGGATGTCAAAGTCTTTAACCGAGAAGATGGGGATGAACTTCCTCCCGGCGTGAACCAGCTTGTGCGTGTATACATTGTTCAAAAACGGAAAATCTCTGCTGGAGATAAAATGGCTGGTCGTCACGGAAACAAAGGGGTTATCTCAAGAATTCTTCCGGAAGAAGATATGCCATTTTTACCAGATGGAACACCGGTGGATATCATGTTAAACCCATTGGGCGTTCCTTCACGCATGAACATTGGTCAGGTGCTTGAATTGCATTTGGGAATGGCTGCGAGAAAGCTTGGCCTTCATGTTGCTTCACCAGTATTCGATGGAGCTCGCGAAGAAGACGTTTGGGCCATTTTGGAGGAAGCTGGAATGGCACGTGATGCCAAAACGGTGCTTTATGATGGAAGAACTGGTGAGCCGTTCGATAATCGTGTCTCTGTCGGAATCATGTACATGATTAAACTTGCGCACATGGTTGACGATAAGCTCCATGCTCGTTCTACAGGTCCATACTCGCTTGTCACGCAACAGCCGCTTGGCGGTAAAGCTCAATTTGGCGGCCAGCGTTTTGGTGAGATGGAGGTTTGGGCTCTTGAGGCTTATGGTGCGGCATATACGCTACAAGAAATTTTGACTGTGAAGTCGGACGATGTAGTGGGTCGCGTAAAAACTTACGAAGCCATTGTCAAAGGTGAAAATGTTCCAGAACCAGGCGTTCCGGAATCATTTAAAGTTTTAATCAAAGAGCTTCAAAGCTTAGGAATGGATGTGACGATCCTTTCAAGTGACGAGAAAGAAATCAACATGGAAAACTTTGACGAAGATGATGATGTCCAACCAGCAGAAGCCATTGCCGTTGGAATAGAAGTGGAAAAAGAAGAAGAAAAAGATGCAGTGACAAAGGAATAAACCGATAAGGCAAAAAGGGTAAAACCTGGAGATTGAGAGGGAGGTAGGCCCCTTGCTAGATGTAAATAACTTTGAGTATATGAAAATCGGACTCGCTTCGCCGGAAAAAATTCGCTCTTGGTCCTATGGCGAAGTGAAAAAACCAGAAACGATTAACTATCGTACACTCAAGCCTGAAAAAGACGGGTTGTTCTGCGAGCGCATTTTTGGACCAACGAAAGACTGGGAATGCCATTGTGGAAAATATAAGCGCGTACGTTATAAAGGTGTTGTTTGCGATCGTTGTGGTGTAGAAGTTACTCGAGCGAAAGTTCGCCGTGAGCGTATGGGCCATATTGAACTGGCTGCCCCTGTTTCGCATATATGGTATTTTAAAGGGATTCCGAGCCGCATGGGACTTGTCCTAGACATGTCCCCGCGGGCTTTGGAAGAGGTCATTTATTTTGCCTCATATGTTGTTACAGATCCCGGAGATACACCGCTTGAGAAAAAGCAGCTTCTTTCCGAGAAGGAGTATCGTGCCTATCGTGAAAAATACGGAAGCTCGTTCCAAGCATCAATGGGAGCAGAAGCCATTAAAAAGCTTTTACAGGATATTGATCTTGAAAAAGAAGTAGAAACATTAAAAGAAGAGCTAAAAACAGCGCAAGGACAACGGCGCGCTCGGGCGATTAAACGCTTAGAAGTGTTGGAAGCCTTCCGTAATTCCGGAAATGATCCAGCATGGATGGTGCTTGACGTACTTCCGGTTATTCCGCCTGAATTGCGCCCAATGGTTCAATTAGACGGTGGCCGTTTTGCGACTTCAGACTTAAATGATTTATATCGTCGTGTCATTAACCGGAACAATCGCTTGAAGCGTTTATTAGATCTGGGTGCGCCAAGCATCATTGTGCAAAACGAAAAAAGGATGCTTCAAGAAGCGGTGGATGCGTTAATTGACAATGGACGCCGTGGCCGTCCGGTAACAGGGCCAGGGAACCGTCCGCTTAAATCTTTATCGCATATGCTAAAAGGTAAACAAGGGCGTTTCCGCCAAAACTTACTTGGTAAACGCGTGGACTATTCTGGCCGCTCTGTAATCGTCGTCGGCCCGAACTTAAAAATGTATCAATGCGGTTTGCCAAAAGAAATGGCGTTGGAACTCTTCAAGCCATTTGTTATGAAAGAGCTGGTTGAGCGTGGTTTGGCTCATAATATTAAAAGCGCGAAACGAAAAATCGAGCGTGTGCACCCGGAAGTTTGGGATGTATTGGAGTCTGTCATTAAAGAACATCCAGTGCTTTTAAACCGTGCTCCAACTTTGCATAGACTTGGAATTCAAGCGTTTGAACCAACGCTTGTTGAAGGACGGGCAATTCGTCTGCATCCGCTTGTGTGTACAGCCTATAATGCGGACTTTGACGGAGACCAAATGGCTGTACACGTTCCGTTATCAGCAGAAGCACAAGCGGAAGCGCGTTTGCTTATGCTGGCGGCCCAGAACATTTTGAATCCGAAAGATGGAAAACCAGTTGTTACTCCTTCACAAGATATGGTGTTAGGAAACTATTACTTGACGATGGAACGCGAGGGTGCGGTCGGTGAAGGAATGATCTTCAAAGATACAGATGAGGCGTTGCTCGCTTACCATAGCGGCTACGTGCATTTGCACACTCGAATTGCCATCCATGCGGGTTCGTTAAAAAATGAAACGTTCACAGAAGAGCAAAATCAGAAGTTGCTCATTACAACCGTCGGGAAGTTGATCTTTAACGAAATTCTGCCGAAGTCTTTCCCGTATATTAACGAGCCGACGCAGGAAAATATTGAAGAAAGAACGCCGGATAAATACTTCCTTGATAAAGGCGTAAACGTAAAAGAAGAAATCCGCAAGCGCGAGCTTGTGCCTCCGTTTAAAAAGAAAATACTCGGTAATATTATTGCTGAAGTATTTAAACGGTTCAAAATCACGGAAACATCTAAAATGTTAGACCGGATGAAGGATCTTGGATTTAAGTATTCGACAAAAGCTGGTATTACTATTGGTGTAGCCGATATCGTCGTATTGCCGGAAAAGCAAGAAATCCTTCAAGAAGCGCAAACGAAAGTAGATACAGTGTTAAAGCAGTTTAGACGCGGTTTAATTACAGATGAAGAGCGTTATGAACGTGTCATTTCCGTGTGGAGCGCTGCGAAGGATAAAATTCAAAGCAAGCTGATGGAGTCCTTAGATAAGCGTAACCCGATCTTTATGATGAGTGATTCTGGAGCGCGTGGTAACGCCTCTAACTTTACACAGCTTGCAGGTATGCGCGGATTGATGGCGAACCCGGCGGGACGCATTATCGAATTGCCGATCAAATCATCCTTCCGTGAAGGTTTAACAGTATTGGAATACTTTATTTCCACACACGGTGCGCGTAAAGGACTTGCTGATACAGCACTAAAAACAGCGGATTCTGGTTATTTAACGCGCCGACTTGTCGACGTTGCCCAAGATGTCATTGTTCGTGAAGATGATTGCGGTACAGACCGTGGTATGCTTGTGAAATCACTAACTGATGGAACAGAAGTGATTGTGAAGCTAGAGGAGCGTCTAGTAGGACGCTATGCGCGGAAAACAGTGAAACATCCAGAAACAGGAGAAATTCTAGTAAAAGAGAACGAAATGATCACGGAGGATATTGCTAACGCTATTATTAAAGCCGGCATTGATCAAGTATGGATTCGTTCTGCTTTTACATGCAACACTCGCCATGGAGTATGTAAAAAATGTTATGGCCGCAACCTTGCTACTGGTGCAGAAGTAGAAGTAGGAGAAGCAGTTGGCATTATCGCTGCCCAATCCATCGGTGAACCTGGTACACAGCTAACGATGCGTACATTCCACACAGGTGGGGTAGCAGGAGACGATATCACACAAGGTTTGCCTCGGGTTCAGGAGCTATTTGAAGCGCGTAATCCGAAGGGGCAAGCGGTCATCTCTGAAATCGATGGTGTCGTCGTTGCTATTAATGAAACGAGAGACCGTCAACAAGAAATCGTCGTAAAAGGCGAGGTTGAGACACGGACATATACGGCTCCATACAACGCAAGATTAAAAGTTCAAGAAGGAAAGCAAGTTGAGAGAGGTCAAGAGTTGACAGAAGGATCGATTGATCCGAAGGAGCTCCTCAAAGTAAAAGACATCACGGCTGTTCAAGAGTACTTATTGCGTGAAGTGCAAAAAGTATACCGGATGCAAGGAGTAGAAATTAGCGATAAGCATATTGAAGTGATGGTGCGTCAAATGCTTCGCAAAGTTCGAGTCATTGACGCTGGAGACACAGATGTACTCCCAGGTACCTTGCTTGATGTTCATCAATTTACAGATGCGAATATGCAGGTTCTGCTTGAAGGAAAACGTCCAGCTACGGCTCGCCCGGTGCTTCTTGGTATTACAAAAGCGTCACTCGAAACAGATTCGTTCTTATCCGCTGCTTCATTCCAAGAAACGACGCGTGTGTTAACGGATGCAGCTATCAAAGGTAAGCGCGATGAATTGCTTGGCTTAAAAGAAAATGTGATCATCGGTAAGCTTGTGCCAGCCGGAACGGGAATGGCGCGTTATCGAAAAATCAAGCCTGCGGTTAAACAGCATCAGGATGAACAAGTAACAACCAAGTAAATCATGATTTATGGAGTTACCGGCAGGTAAGACCTGCCGGTAACAAATTCATCAAATAAGAGTTGACAATGTCATGTAGAACATGTTAATGTAATAAAGGTGTTCCGAAAACCTGTTGCTTTGGAGGATATGGCATATGTCTTATGAAAAAGTATTACAGGCTCAACAAGTGTTAGTGGGAACAAAGCAAACAATGCGCGCCCTAAAAGAAGGAAGCGCACAGGAAGTAGTGGTTGCCGAGGATGTTGATCCAGCCATTACCACTAAAATTATGGAAGCAGCAAACAAGGCAGGCGTCCCTGTAACAAAGGTAGATTCAATGAAGAAGCTTGGAGAAGCATGTAAAATCCAAGTAAGGGCAGCAGCTGTTGCGATTATTCGTTAAAACTGTTTTTGTGGATTTTCTACAAAAACTTTGTTTTTGCATAAATAATGAGCCACCTGGATGTGTGGACTTGAACTTATGTGTGAAGGGAGGATTTTTATTATGCCTACAATTAACCAATTAGTACGCAAAGGCCGTACGAAAAAAGTTGTGAAATCTAAATCCCCTGCTTTAAATAAAGGGTATAACAGCTTCAAAAAAATACAAACGAACGTTGCTTCTCCGCAAAAACGCGGTGTATGTACACGTGTAGGTACAATGACGCCGAAGAAGCCAAACTCAGCGCTTCGTAAATACGCCCGTGTGCGTTTATCAAACGGAATCGAGGTAACAGCATACATTCCGGGTATCGGCCACAACCTACAAGAGCACAGCGTTGTATTAATTCGCGGTGGCCGTGTTAAAGACTTGCCGGGTGTGCGCTATCACATCGTTCGCGGTGCATTAGATACTGCAGGTGTGGCTAACCGTATGCAAGGCCGTTCTAAATACGGTGCTAAGAAACCAAAAGCTGCTAAAAAATAACAGATGATGACAATTGAAAAAATAGGATTTTTTTCTTGAAAGGAGGAAAAACTATGCCACGTAAAGGTTCGGTTGCGAAAAGAGATGTACTACCAGATCCAATTTACAATTCGAAACTCGTAACACGCCTCATCAACAAAATCATGATTGATGGTAAAAAAGGAAAGGCGCAAAAAATTCTTTACACATCGTTCGATATTATTCGTGAACGCACTGGCAAAGATCCGATGGAAGTATTTGAACAAGCATTAAAAAATGTAATGCCTGTTCTTGAGGTGCGTGCACGTCGCGTTGGTGGTGCGAACTACCAAGTTCCAGTAGAGGTTCGTCCTGACCGCCGCACAACATTAGGTCTTCGTTGGTTAGTAAACTACGCTCGTCTTCGTGGTGAGAAAACGATGGAAGAGCGTTTAGCAAACGAAATTTTAGATGCTGCAAACAATACAGGAGCATCTGTGAAAAAACGCGAAGATACTCACAAAATGGCAGAGGCAAACAGAGCATTTGCTCACTATCGCTGGTAATCGTATTGCCTTAATGAAACGATGGATCTTTTATGTCCAATGAGGAAAATAGGTGAAGACGATCAGGTGTTGACCTTGTTCGTATACTCACCTATCTTCCTATATTTGCAACTATTTATTAAATTAAGATACTTAACTTATCAAGGAAGGAGAAAAAACCAAGATGGCAAGAGAGTTCTCCTTAGAAAACACTCGCAATATTGGTATCATGGCTCATATCGATGCCGGTAAAACGACAACAACGGAACGTATCCTTTTCTATACAGGTCGCGTTCATAAAATCGGTGAAGTGCATGAAGGCGCTGCTACGATGGACTGGATGGAACAAGAGCAAGAGCGCGGGATTACCATCACGTCTGCGGCGACAACAGCTCAATGGAAAGGTCATCGTATTAACATTATCGACACACCAGGACACGTAGATTTCACAGTGGAAGTTGAACGTTCTTTACGTGTTTTAGACGGAGCAGTAGCAGTACTTGATGCGCAATCTGGGGTAGAGCCTCAGACTGAAACGGTATGGCGTCAGGCGACTACATACGGTGTTCCTCGTATTGTATTCGTTAACAAAATGGACAAAATCGGCGCTGATTTCTTATATTCTGTTAAAACACTTCATGACCGTTTGCAAGCGAATGCTCATCCGGTCCAATTGCCGATTGGCGCTGAAGATCAATTCAATGGCATTATTGATCTTGTTGAAATGTGCGCTTATCATTACCACGATGAATTAGGTAAAAACATTGAGCGCATTGAAATTCCAGAAGATTACCGCGATGTAGCAGAAGAATATCGCGGGAAATTGATTGAAGCAGTAGCGGAGCTTGATGAAGAATTAATGATGAAATATTTAGAAGGAGAAGAGGTTACAACAGAGGAATTAAAGGCAGCAATCCGTAAAGCCACTATTTCTGTTGAATTCTTCCCAGTATTCTGCGGCTCTGCTTTCAAAAACAAAGGTGTTCAGTTAATGCTAGATGGAGTCGTAGATTACCTACCTGCTCCAGTGGACATCCCGCCAATTAAAGGGGTTGTTCCAGATACAGAAGAAGAGACAGTGCGTGAATCTCGCGATGATGCTCCATTTGCAGCATTAGCGTTTAAAATTATGACAGACCCTTACGTTGGTAAGTTGACGTTCTTCCGCGTATATTCTGGTATATTAGATTCCGGTTCATACGTATTGAACTCGACAAAACGTAAACGTGAACGTATCGGTCGTATTCTACAAATGCATGCGAACCACCGCCAAGAAATTTCTACAGTATATGCGGGTGATATCGCTGCAGCAGTAGGTTTAAAAGATACAACGACTGGAGATACTCTGTGCGATGAAAAAGATCCTGTTATTTTGGAATCTATGACATTCCCAGAGCCAGTTATTCAAATTGCGATTGAACCAAAATCAAAAGCAGACCAAGACAAAATGAGCACAGCGTTGCAAAAGCTACAAGAAGAAGACCCAACATTCCGTGCATGGACAGACCAAGAAACAGGTCAGACCATTATTGCGGGTATGGGTGAGCTTCACCTTGATATCATTGTTGACCGTATGCGTCGTGAGTTCAAAGTAGAAGCGAATGTAGGTGCTCCGCAAGTTGCATACCGCGAAACATTCCGCAAGTCTGCTCAAGTAGAAGGTAAATTCGTACGTCAGTCTGGTGGTCGCGGTCAATACGGTCACGTTTGGATTGAATTTACGCCAAACGAAGAAGGAAAAGGCTTCGAATTTGAGAATGCGATTGTCGGTGGGGTTGTTCCAAGAGAGTATATCCCGGCAATTCAAGCTGGTCTTGAAGATGCAATGCAAAATGGTGTTCTTGCTGGATATCCAGTTGTTGATATCAAAGCGAAACTATTCGATGGTTCTTACCACGATGTAGACTCAAGTGAAATGGCGTTCAAAATTGCTGCTTCTCTTGCATTGAAAAACGCAGCAACAAAATGTGACCCAGTATTACTTGAACCAATTATGAAAGTAGAAGTTGTCATTCCAGAAGAATACCTTGGTGACATTATGGGTGACATTACTTCTCGCCGCGGACGCGTAGAAGGCATGGAGGCTCGCGGTAACGCGCAAGTGGTACACGCGATGGTTCCATTATCCGAAATGTTCGGATATGCCACTTCATTGCGTTCTAATACGCAAGGACGCGGAGTATTCTCCATGGTGTTCGATCACTATGAAGAAGTTCCAAAGAGCATTGCTGAGGAAATCATCAAAAAAAATAAAGGTGAATAATTGATTTTCTAGCATTGTTCAAGTATAAATACTTATGTAAGACTTGGGAGCGGACATGCTTGCATGTTTGCTTCCAAGCATTCAATATACTTAAAAATTAAAATGAAATTTATTATTTAAGGAGGATATCTATAATGGCTAAAGCGAAATTTGAACGCTCTAAACCACACGTTAACATTGGTACAATTGGCCACGTTGACCATGGTAAAACAACTTTAACAGCTGCAATCACAACTGTTCTTGCGAAACAAGGTAAAGCAGAAGCTCGTGCATACGATCAAATCGACGCTGCTCCAGAAGAGCGTGAGCGCGGTATCACAATCTCAACTGCACACGTTGAGTACGAAACTGACAACCGCCACTATGCACACGTTGACTGCCCAGGACACGCTGACTACGTGAAAAACATGATCACTGGTGCGGCACAAATGGACGGCGCGATCCTTGTAGTATCTGCTGCTGACGGTCCAATGCCACAAACTCGTGAGCACATTCTTCTTTCTCGCCAAGTAGGCGTACCATACATCGTAGTATTCTTAAACAAATGCGATATGGTAGACGACGAGGAATTATTAGAACTTGTTGAAATGGAAGTTCGTGACCTATTGTCTGAATACGAATTCCCTGGCGATGAAATCCCAGTAATCAAAGGTTCTGCGTTAAAAGCTCTTGAAGGTGACGCTGAATGGGAAGCTAAAATCGTTGAGCTTATGAACGCTGTTGATGAGTATATCCCAACTCCACAACGCGACACTGATAAACCATTCATGATGCCAGTTGAGGACGTATTCTCGATCACTGGTCGTGGTACAGTTGCTACTGGTCGTGTTGAGCGCGGTATCTTAAAAGTTGGTGACGTTGTAGACATCATCGGTCTTGCTGATGAGCCAAAATCTACAACAGTTACTGGTGTAGAAATGTTCCGTAAGCTTCTTGACCAAGCAGAAGCTGGTGACAACATCGGTGCACTTCTTCGCGGTGTTGCTCGCGATGAAATCCAACGTGGTCAAGTACTTGCAAAACCAGGCACAATCACACCACACACAAAATTTAAAGCAGAAGTTTACGTATTATCTAAAGAAGAAGGTGGACGTCATACCCCATTCTTCTCTAACTACCGTCCACAATTCTACTTCCGTACAACTGACGTTACTGGTATCATCACTCTGCCAGAAGGCGTAGAGATGGTTATGCCTGGCGACAACATCGAAATGACAGTAGAATTGATTGCACCTATCGCGATTGAAGAAGGTACAAAATTCTCTATCCGCGAAGGTGGACGTACAGTAGGCGCTGGCGTTGTATCTTCTATCATTGAATAATCATAGAAAGGGTTTGCTTCAAGCAAACCCTTTTTTATTGTTGAAAATCTATCTGGGCAGCGTTGTCTTCATTACTTGTCTATGACGGAAAGTTGCGTCGCCATCAAAAAGATGAAAATTGTGTTTTGCTATGTTTTGGTTCTCATAAATAATAAAAACTCGTGGTGCTAGATCTAATCGAATCACTTATTGTCTCCATGCTTGTATACATATGATGATATCTATTAAAACTCATGATCGTTTGACTGCAAAAGTAAATCATCATCCGCTCATATGAGAATCAAATCATGTCGATATGAAAGTATTTTCAACATAGACTCAAGAAATAGGGGCCTAAATCTCAATAATGAAATTCAGGCCAATAGGTTTATAAATGTCCCCATTCGTCTACAATGGATTCAGGCATTTTTGACACGCGTTGATAAGCTGTAGCGAAAATCAGTTTTACGATAAAACAATGGATGCAAAGCGAGATTTTGCTTGCATTTCATTATAGATATCTGTATAATATCTAATGTTGGTCTTTGACTGCGATGAAGTGGAAGGTTGCTGACACACCCGGCCGCTTTGCCATGGCGAGTGTGAGGAAATTTCCACGGAGAATGTCTATTTTTAAAATAGGCGAAGAAGGAGGGAAAATAATGGCAAAAGAAAAAATTCGTATCCGTTTAAAAGCTTACGATCATCGAATCCTTGATCAATCTGCTGAGAAAATCGTAGAGACAGCAAAACGTTCAGGTGCAAAAGTATCTGGGCCGATTCCATTACCAACAGAAAGAACTGTTTATACGATTTTACGTGCTGTTCACAAGTATAAAGACTCTCGTGAACAATTTGAAATGCGTACACATAAACGTTTGATCGATATCGTAAACCCAACTCCACAAACTGTGGATTCATTAATGCGTTTGGACTTACC
The DNA here is from genome assembly GCF_002075365.1 of Anoxybacillus sp. UARK-01. NCBI lineage: Bacteria > Bacillati > Bacillota > Bacilli > Caryophanales > Anoxybacillaceae > Anoxybacillus > Anoxybacillus sp. UARK-01. Next base: position 35,457 of record NZ_NASY01000046.1, read on the forward strand.
ATCCGGTGTCGATATTGAAATCAAGCTTTAATTGTAAAAACGAATTTATAGGAGGTGTGACAAATGACCAAAGGAATCTTAGGGAGAAAAATTGGTATGACGCAGGTATTCGCAGAAAACGGCGATCTAATTCCGGTAACGGTAATTGAAGCGACTCCTAACGTTGTTCTTCAAAAGAAAACAGTTGAAAATGATGGCTATGAAGCAATCCAATTAGGTTTTGAAGATAAACGCGAAAAGTTAGCCAACAAACCGGAAAAAGGTCATGTAGCCAAAGCGAACACGGCACCTAAGCGCTTCATCCGTGAAATCCGCGGTGCTAACGCAGCGGAATACGAAGTTGGTCAGGAAGTCAAAGTTGATATTTTCGCTGAGGGCGATATGATCGATGTAACAGGAGTTTCAAAAGGTAAAGGATTCCAAGGTGCAATTAAGCGCCATGGCCAATCTCGTGGACCTATGGCTCACGGTTCTCGCTATCATCGCCGTCCTGGTTCAATGGGTCCTATTGCGCCAAACCGCGTATTTAAATCGAAAGAATTGCCAGGTCGCATGGGCGGAGAACGTGTTACAGTTCAAAACTTGAAAATTGTAAAAGTAGATGTAGAACGTAATCTGCTTCTTGTTAAAGGAAATGTACCTGGTCCAAATAAAGGACTTGTTGTGATCAAAAGTGCGGTTAAAGCAAAAGTGAAATAACTTTTTTAAGAAAGGAGGAATTATCCAATGCCAAAAGTAGCATTGTACAACCAAAACGGAGCAACTGTTGGAGAAATTGAATTAAACGATTCCGTATTTGGTATTGAGCCAAATAAACATGTGTTATTTGAAGCAGTGATTATGCAACGTGCTTCTTTGCGTCAAGGAACGCACAAAACGAAAAATCGCGCTGAAGTAAGCGGCGGTGGCCGTAAACCATGGCGCCAAAAAGGTACTGGACGTGCTCGTCAAGGTTCGATCCGCTCTCCACAATGGCGTGGCGGCGGTACTGTGTTTGGTCCAGTTCCACGCAGTTACAGCTACAAGCTTCCAAAGAAAGTTCGTCGTTTAGCTATTAAATCTGCTTTGTCTTCAAAAGTTCTTGAAAATAACATTGTTGTATTAGACAACTTAGCTTTAGAAGCACCAAAAACAAAAGAAATGGTGAAAATTTTAAGCAATCTTTCTGCAGACCGCAAAGCGTTAATCGTAACAGCGGACATCAATGAAAATATCATGCTATCGGCACGCAACATTCCTGGAGTAACAGTGGTTGCTGCTAACGGAATCAACGTGCTTGATGTGTTAAACCACGATAAGCTTGTGATTACAAAAGCAGCCGTGGAAAAAGTAGAGGAGGTGCTTGCATAATGAAAGATCCTCGCGATATTATTAAGCGCCCCGTTATCACTGAAAACTCAATGAATTTAGTGGCTGAGAAAAAATATACATTCGAAGTGGATGTAAAAGCAAACAAAACAGAAGTAAAAGATGCTGTCGAAGCAATTTTTGGCGTAAAGGTTGCGAAAGTCAACATCATGAACTACAAAGGAAAGTTCAAACGAGTTGGCCGTTATAGCGGGCTTACAAACCGCCGTCGCAAAGCGATTGTGACATTAACACCAGACAGCAAAGAGATCGAATTGTTCGAAGTATAAGTTTAACAGAGAAGGAGGGAAACCGACATGGCGATTAAAAAATACAAACCAACGTCCAACGGTCGCCGTGGCATGACAGTTCTTGATTTCTCAGAAATCACAACTGACAAGCCAGAGAAATCATTGCTTGCGCCTTTAAAGAAAAAAGGTGGTCGTAACAACCAAGGTAAGTTGACAGTTCGTCACCAAGGTGGCGGTCATAAGCGTCAATATCGTATCATCGATTTCAAACGCGACAAAGATGGCATTCCAGGACGCGTTGCTACAATCGAGTACGATCCAAACCGTTCAGCGAACATTGCGTTGATTCACTATGTAGATGGTGAAAAACGTTATATTATCGCTCCTAAAAACTTAGAAGTAGGCATGGAAATCATGTCTGGTCCAGAAGCGGACATCAAAGTAGGGAATGCACTACCGCTTGCGAATATCCCTGTTGGTACTTTAGTACACAACATTGAATTGAAACCAGGAAAAGGTGGACAGCTTGTTCGTTCTGCTGGTACATCTGCACAAGTGCTTGGTAAAGAAGGCAAGTATGTTCTTGTTCGTTTAGCTTCTGGTGAAGTTCGCATGATTTTAGGTGCTTGCCGTGCGACAATTGGTCAAGTAGGTAACGAACAACATGAGCTTGTCAATGTTGGTAAAGCAGGACGTGCTCGTTGGTTAGGCATCCGTCCAACTGTTCGCGGTTCCGTTATGAACCCTGTTGATCACCCACATGGTGGTGGTGAAGGTAAAGCACCAATCGGACGCAAGTCGCCAATGACTCCATGGGGTAAACCAACTCTTGGATTCAAAACTCGTAAAAAGAAAAATAAATCCGATAAATTTATTGTACGTCGTCGTAAAAAATAACGGGGTTGAACTACGGTTCTTAAGAACCGTAGAACAATCACGAAGGGAGGTTTATTTATGGGTCGCAGCCTAAAAAAAGGTCCTTTTTGTGATGATCATTTAATGAAAAAAGTTGAAAAGTTAAATGAGACTGGACAAAAACAAGTAATTAAAACATGGTCTCGTCGTTCGACGATTTTCCCACAATTCATCGGTCACACAATCGCGGTATATGATGGACGCAAACATGTACCTGTGTACATTACAGAGGATATGGTAGGACACAAGCTTGGTGAATTCGCACCAACGCGCACATACAAAGGTCATGCTGGCGATGATAAGAAAACAAAACGTTAATGAGAGGAGGCTCATTTATGCAAGCTAAAGCTGTTGCTAGAACAGTTCGTATTGCTCCTCGTAAAGCTCGTTTAGTGATTGATTTGATTCGAGGAAAGCAAGTAGGTGAAGCAGTAGCGATTCTTCGTCATACTCCTAAAGCTGCTTCTCCAATTATTGAGAAAGTATTGAAATCTGCTGTAGCGAATGCAGAGCATAACTATGATATGGATGTTAACAATTTAGTCGTAACAGAGGCATATGTGGATGAAGGTCCAACATTGAAACGCTTCCGTCCTCGCGCAATGGGTCGTGCGAGCGCGATCAACAAACGCACAAGCCATATTACGATCGTTGTTTCAGAAAAGAAGGAGGGATAATCAGTGGGTCAAAAGGTGAATCCAGTCGGTCTTCGCATCGGTATTATCCGTGATTGGGAATCAAGATGGTATGCTGAAAAAGATTATGCGGATCTTTTGCATGAAGACCTTAAAGTGCGTGAGTACATCACGAAACGTTTAAGCGATGCGGCTGTTTCTAAAGTAGAAATCGAACGTGCAGCTAACCGTATCAACATTACGATCCATACTGCTAAACCAGGCATGGTTATCGGTAAAGGCGGCACAGAAGTCGAAGCGCTTCGCAAAGCTCTTAACCAACTAACTGGAAAACGTGTTCATATCAACATTTTAGAAATCAAAAAACCGGATTTAGATGCGAAATTAGTAGCTGAAAATATTGCGCGTCAAATTGAAAACCGCGTATCGTTCCGTCGTGCACAAAAACAAGCGATTCAACGCACAATGCGTGCTGGTGCAAAAGGAATTAAAACAATGGTATCTGGTCGCCTAGGCGGTGCCGATATCGCTCGTTCTGAACACTACAGTGAAGGAACAGTTCCACTCCACACTCTTCGTGCTGACATTGACTATGCAACAGCAGAAGCGGATACAACATATGGAAAAATCGGTGTGAAAGTATGGATTTATCGTGGAGAGGTCCTTCCTGCGAAAAAGAAAACTGAGGAAGGAGGAAATTAATTATGTTAATGCCAAAACGCGTGAAATTCCGTCGTGAACATCGTGGACGCATGAGAGGCCGCGCAAAAGGCGGTACAGAAGTGCATTTCGGTGAATATGGATTACAAGCATTAGAATCTGCTTGGATTACGAACCGTCAAATCGAGGCTGCTCGTCGTGCGATGACTCGTTATATGAGACGTGGCGGTAAAGTTTGGATCAAAATTTTCCCTTCAAAGCCTTATACAGCAAAACCTTTAGAAGTGCGCATGGGTTCCGGTAAAGGGGCGCCTGAAGGTTGGGTAGCGGTTGTAAAACCTGGTAAAGTAATGTTCGAAATTGCGGGTGTTTCTGAAGAAGTAGCACGCGAAGCATTGCGTTTAGCTTCTCATAAACTTCCGATTAAGTGTAAGTTTGTAAAACGTGAAGAAATTGGTGGTGAATCTAATGAAAGCTAAAGAAATCCGTGACCTTACCACTGCCGAGATTGAACAAAAAATTAAATCTTTAAAAGAAGAATTATTCAACCTTCGCTTCCAATTAGCGACAGGCCAATTAGAAAACACAGCTCGCATTCGCGAAGTGCGTAAATCTATTGCCCGCATGAAAACGATCGTTCGCGAGAGAGAGATTGCTGCTAATAAATAAACGCTTGAGAGGAGGTTCGCGACATGAGTGAACGCAATCAACGTAAAGTATACATTGGCCGCGTTGTGTCTGACAAAATGGACAAAACGGTGACGGTTCTTGTAGAAACATACAAAAAACATCCGCTTTATGGAAAGCGTGTTAAATACTCCAAAAAATATAAAGCGCATGACGAAAACAACGTAGCAAAAGTTGGCGATATCGTAAAAATCATGGAAACTCGTCCGCTTTCTGCAACAAAGCGTTTCCGTCTTGTAGAAGTAGTGGAAAAAGCGATTATTCTTTAATGATGTTCGGATGATTGATATAATTCCGAAGGGAGGTTTCGTAAATGATTCAACAAGAAACTCGTATGAAGGTTGCAGATAACTCTGGTGCGCGTGAAGTGCTTGTCATTAAAGTGTTAGGTGGTTCCGGTCGTCGCTATGCGAACATCGGCGATGTTGTTGTAGTGACTGTTAAGGACGCAACACCAGGTGGCGTTGTTAAAAAAGGTCAAGTTGTAAAAGCTGTTGTGGTTCGTACAAAACGTGGTGTGCGTCGCGCAGACGGCTCTTACATTCGCTTTGACGAAAACGCATGCGTGATCATCCGTGACGACAAAAGCCCACGCGGAACTCGTATTTTCGGCCCAGTTGCGCGTGAATTACGTGAAAAAGATTTTATGAAAATCGTTTCTCTAGCTCCAGAAGTGATTTAATGAATAGGAAAAGCCTTTCAAGGAGGTGCGAACTACGATGCATGTAAAAAAAGGTGATAAAGTACAAGTAATCTCTGGTAAAGATAAAGGAAAGCAAGGGGTTGTACTTGCAGCGTTCCCTAAGAAAAACCGAGTGCTTGTAGAAGGAGTAAACATCGTTAAAAAACACGCAAAACCATCTCAAGTAAACCCTCAAGGCGGTATTATTAGCAAAGAGGCACCAATTCACGTTTCAAACGTAATGCCTTTAGATCCTAAAACAGGAACTCCAACTCGCGTAGGCTATAAATTAGTAGATGGAAAAAAAGTACGTTACGCGAAAAAATCTGGTGAAATTTTAGATAAATAATCGTGATGTGAGAAAGGAGGTACTTACATGAACCGCCTAAAAGAAAAATATGTAAAAGAAGTTATTCCTGCTCTTATGAGCAAGTTTAACTATAAATCTGTAATGCAAGTTCCAAAAATCGAAAAAATCGTCATCAACATGGGTGTTGGTGATGCGGTGCAAAACGCGAAAGCATTGGACAATGCTGTTGAAGAGCTAGCATTAATTTCTGGTCAAAAACCAGTTGTCACTCGTGCGAAAAAATCAATCGCTGGTTTCCGTCTTCGTGAAGGTATGCCAATCGGAGCGAAAGTCACATTACGCGGAGAGCGCATGTATGAGTTTTTTGATAAATTAATCTCTGTTTCTCTTCCACGTGTTCGCGACTTCCGCGGCGTATCAAAAAAATCATTCGACGGCCGCGGTAACTATACATTAGGGATCAAAGAACAGCTAATTTTCCCTGAAATTGACTACGATAAAGTCAACAAAGTTCGTGGTATGGACATTGTGATCGTTACAACAGCAAACACTGATGAGGAAGCTCGTGAGTTGTTAACATTGCTTGGTATGCCGTTCCAAAAATAATGAATCCCATTTATAAAAAGAGGGAGGCGAAAATGTGGCTAAGAAATCAATGATCGCGAAACAAAAACGCGCACCAAAGTTTAAAGTTCAGGCGTACACTCGCTGCGAACGCTGCGGACGTCCACACTCCGTTTATCGCAAGTTTAAACTTTGCCGTATTTGTTTCCGTGAATTAGCATATAAAGGTCAAATTCCTGGTGTGAAAAAAGCAAGCTGGTAATCAACCCGTGAATTGGGAAGGAGGTAAAACATAATGGTGATGACAGATCCAATTGCAGATATGCTTACTCGCATTCGTAATGCGAACATGGTGCGTCACGAAAAACTTGAAGTCCCTGCTTCGAAAATGAAGAAAGAAATCGCAGAAATCTTAAAACGTGAAGGCTTCATTCGTGATGTCGAATACATCGAAGATAACAAACAAGGTGTTCTCCGTATTTTCTTAAAATACGGTCCAAATAATGAGCGCGTTATTACTGGTCTTAAACGCATCAGCAAGCCTGGTTTGCGCGTTTATGCCAAAGCTAATGAAGTGCCTCGTGTATTGAACGGTTTAGGTATCGCTATTATCTCTACGTCTCAAGGAATTTTAACAGATAAAGAAGCGCGTCAAAAAGGAACTGGCGGCGAAGTGTTAGCATACATCTGGTAATCAGTCTTTTTAAGAATGGAGGTGTCAAGTTATGTCACGTGTTGGTAAAAAAACAATCGAAATTCCTGCAGGTGTAACAGTAACAGTTAACGGCAGCACCGTTACAGTAAAAGGACCGAAAGGCGAATTGACTCGTGCTTTCCATCCTGATATGACAATCACAGTGGAAGACAATATTCTCACAGTTTCTCGTCCAAGTGATGCAAAAGAGCATCGTACTCTTCACGGTACAACACGCAGCTTATTGGCGAACATGGTGGAAGGAGTTTCAAAAGGATACGAGAAAGGCCTTGAATTAGTAGGGGTCGGTTATCGTGCATCAAAACAAGGCAAAAAGCTCGTTCTTAGTGTCGGGTACTCTCATCCTGTTGAAATTGAGCCAGAAGAGGGTCTTGAAATTGAGGTTCCTTCACAAACAAAAATTGTTGTTAAAGGTGCGGACAAACAACGTGTTGGTGAATTAGCAGCAAACATTCGTGCGGTACGCTCTCCAGAACCATACAAAGGAAAAGGTATTCGTTACGAAGGCGAAGTTGTACGTCGTAAAGAAGGTAAAACAGGTAAGAAATAATGCTGCTTAGGTAAATGAAAGGAGTGACGGAAATGATCACTAAGCTTGATAAAAACGCAGTTCGCAAAAAAAGACATGCTCGTGTTCGGAGAAAATTATTTGGAACTGCTGAACGTCCACGCTTAAATGTGTTCCGTTCCAACAAGCACATTTATGCGCAAATTATTGATGATGTCAAAGCTGTAACCATTGTTAGTGCTTCTACACTTGATAAAGAGTTCAACTTAGACGCAACTGGAAATGTAGATGCAGCACAAAAAGTGGGCGAATTAGTTGCAAAACGCGCATTAGAAAAAGGAATTAAAAGCGTAGTATTTGACCGCGGTGGATACTTATATCATGGCCGTGTAAAAGCACTTGCTGACGCTGCTCGCGAAGCTGGGTTAGAATTCTAATTATAAAGGAGGGACAGAGATGCGTCGCATTGATCCAAATAAACTTGAACTTGAAGAACGCGTAGTTGCCGTTAACCGTGTAGCAAAAGTAGTAAAAGGTGGACGTCGATTCCGTTTCGCTGCTCTTGTTGTTGTTGGTGACAAGAACGGTCATGTCGGATTTGGAACTGGAAAGGCTCAAGAGGTTCCAGATGCGATTCGCAAAGCGATTGAAGATGCTAAGAAAAACTTGATTACAGTGCCGATCGTTGGTACAACCATTCCTCATGAAGTAGTCGGCCACTTTGGTGCGGGTGAAATCATCTTAAAGCCGGCTTCTGAAGGTACAGGAGTTATCGCAGGTGGTCCAGCTCGTGCAGTACTTGAATTAGCAGGAGTAAGTGACATTCTATCTAAATCCATCGGTTCTAACACGCCTGTCAACATGGTGCGCGCGACAATCGACGGCTTAAAACAATTGAAACGCGCAGAAGATGTAGCAAAATTGCGTGGTAAAACAGTTGAGGAACTGTTAGGATAAGGAGGGAAATACAAATGGCGAAAAAATTAGCGATTACCCTCACTCGCAGCGTGATTGGTCGTCCTGAAGATCAACGTGTCACTGTAAAAACTTTAGGTTTGCGAAAATTGCATCAAACAGTTGTTCATAACGATAATCCAGCGATTCGCGGAATGATTAATAAAGTATCGCATCTTGTGAAAGTACAAGAGCTAGAACAATAATTAGTATAAGGAGGTGCCTCGCGATGAAACTTCATGAATTACAACCAGCACCAGGCTCCCGCAAAGAGCGTAACCGTGTGGGTCGTGGTATCGGTTCTGGTAACGGTAAAACGTCTGGTAAAGGTCACAAAGGACAGAATGCTCGTTCAGGTGGCGGTGTAAGACTTGGTTTTGAAGGTGGTCAAACTCCTTTATTCCGTCGTCTTCCAAAACGCGGCTTTACAAACATCAATCGAAAAGAATATGCGATCGTAAATCTTGATACGCTCAACCGCTTTGAAGATGGCACAGAAGTAACACCTGAGCTTCTTTTAGAAACAGGTGTAATCAGCAAGCTAAAAGCTGGTTTGAAAATTTTAGGAAATGGTCAAATTGAGAAAAAATTAACAGTGAAAGCACATAAATTCTCCTCTGCTGCAAAAGAAGCGATTGAAGCTGCTGGCGGTAAAACTGAGGTGATTTAATGTTTCGAACAATCTCCAACTTTATGCGTGTGGGTGACATAAGAAAGAAAATTCTGTTCACCCTCCTTATGCTCATTGTGTTCCGGATTGGGACGTTTATTCCTGTTCCAAGCGTGAACGCTGATGTATTGAAAATGCAAGACCAGTTAAATGTGTTCGGCGTTCTCAATACATTTGGGGGAGGGGCTTTAAAAAACTTCTCCATTTTTGCTATGGGGGTTATGCCTTACATTACAGCATCCATCATCGTACAGCTGCTACAGATGGATGTTGTTCCTAAATTTACGGAATGGTCCAAACAAGGAGAGGTTGGACGACGTAAATTAGCTCAGTTTACCCGCTACTTTACGATTGTGCTTGGCTTCATCGAAGCATTCGGTATGTCATACGGCTTTAACAATATGACAAATGGCATGTTAATTAAAAATCCTGGAGTGCCGACATATTTGCTTATCGCGCTTGTATTAACTGCGGGTACATCGTTTTTAATGTGGTTAGGAGAACAAATTACAGCAAAGGGAGTAGGAAACGGAATCTCCATTATCATCTTTGCGGGTATCGTTTCGGGAATCCCTTCTACTCTTAACCAAATTTACGCCCAGCAGTTTGAAAACGCTGGTGATCAACTATTTTTAAGAATTGTAACGGTGCTTCTTATCGCTTTAGCTGTGATTGCCATCATTGTTGGAGTCATCTACGTTCAACAAGCGTTTAGAAAGATTCCAATTCAGTATGCAAAGCGATTGGAGGGACGCAGTCCGGTAGGCGGTCACTCTACTCATTTGCCGTTAAAAGTAAATCCGGCAGGGGTTATTCCTGTTATTTTTGCGGTGTCGTTTATTGTTGCACCACCGACAATTGCATCGTTTTTCGGCTCGAATGATGTAACATTGTGGATCAAGAAAACGTTTGATTATACACAGCCAGTTGGTATGATTATATATGTGGCATTAATTATTGCCTTTACGTACTTTTATGCCTTTGTTCAAGTGAACCCGGAGCAAATGGCGGACAATCTGAAAAAACAAGGTGGATATATTCCAGGCATTCGCCCAGGAAGAAACACTCAAGAATACGTAACCAAAGTTCTTTATCGTCTCACATTTGTTGGTTCAATATTTTTAGCAGTAATCGCTGTTCTTCCTGTATTTTTTGTCAAGGTTGCTAATTTGCCAGATTCTGCTCGAATCGGTGGAACGAGCTTGCTGATTGTGATTGGAGTTGCGCTTGAAACCATGAAGCAGCTTGAAAGTCAATTAGTTAAACGACATTACAAAGGTTTCATTAAGTAAAGAGGTTTGCGGGGGAGTTCATTCCCTCTACCTCACTAGAGTTGAGGGGGAACTATGATGAACTTAGTTTTAATGGGATTGCCAGGTGCCGGAAAAGGGACACAGGCAGAAAAAATTGTGGAGAAATATGAGATTCCTCATATTTCAACTGGAGACATGTTTCGAGCAGCTATTAAAGAAAGAACAGCATTAGGATTACAAGCTAAAGAATACATGGATCGTGGCGATCTTGTACCAGACGAAGTAACAATCGGCATCGTTCGTGAACGCTTAAGCAAAGACGATTGCCAAAGAGGATTTTTGCTTGATGGGTTCCCACGAACAGTAGCTCAAGCGGAAGCATTAGAAAGCATGCTAACGGAGCTTGGCCGTTCGATTGATTCCGTTATTAATATTCAAGTAGATAAAGAAATTTTAATGGAACGTTTGACAGGAAGACGCATTTGCAAAGACTGCGGTGCCACATACCATTTAGTATTCAATCCACCTGCCCAATCAGGAGTTTGTGATAAGTGTGGTGGAGAGCTTTACCAGCGTGCAGATGACAATGCCGAAACGGTTGCGAACCGTTTGGAAGTCAATATGAAGCAAGCACAGCCGTTGCTTGATTTTTATCAGTCTAAAGGGTATTTGCACAACATTAACGGACAACAGGAAATTGAACAGGTTTTTGCGGATATTTGTGAATTGCTTGGGGGCTTAAAGTAATGATCATTTGCAAAACCCCTCGTGAAATCGAAGTGATGCGTGAAGCTGGGCGAATCGTAGCCCTTACTCACCAAGAATTGCAAAAACATATTCAGCCTGGAATCACTACTAAAGAGCTTGATCAAATCGCTGAAAAAGTCATTCGCCAGCATGGAGCCACTCCTTCTTTTAAAGGATACAACGGATTCCCGGGTAGCATTTGCGCTTCAGTGAATGAAGAGCTGGTGCACGGCATTCCTGGTAACCGCGTTTTAGAAGAGGGCGATATCATTAGCATTGATATCGGTGCTCAATATAATGGCTACCACGCTGATTCAGCTTGGACGTATCCAGTCGGCCCAATTGCTGACGAAACGAAAAAGCTTCTAGAAGTGACGGAACAATCTTTATATATAGGTTTAAAGGAAGCGAAGCCAGGAGTCCGCTTATCCAATATTTCTCATGCTATTCAAACATATGTAGAAGCACACCATTTTTCAATTGTCCGCGAGTATGTCGGGCATGGAATTGGTCAAAACTTACATGAAGACCCGCAAATTCCACATTATGGCCCGCCAAATAAAGGGCCACGGCTGAAGCCAGGCATGGTATTGTGCATTGAACCGATGGTGAATGCGGGGAGCCGTTATGTAAGAACGCTTGAAGATGATTGGACAGTTGTAACAGTAGACGGAAAAATGTGCGCTCATTTTGAGCATACAATCGCCATTACAGAGACCGGCTATGAGATTTTAACTACCCTCTAATCGAAGGTGAAATCATTGCATACAGGCTCACCATGCCAAATCGGACAAATTGTGTTGATTACACATGGTCGTGAAGCAGGGCAATATGCTGTCGTTGTTGGAATCGTTGATGAGCGGTTTGTTCTGCTTGCTGATGGAAGCAAGCGGAAGTTTGACTTCCCGAAAAAGAAGAATGTCCAGCATATAAAGTTGCTAGACATTATTTCCCCGGAAGTTAAAAACAGCATCCTTGAAACTGGTCGTGTGACAAACGGTAAATTGCGTTATGCATTAATGAAATATGTTACTGATTCGAAGAAGGGAGAGCCGATCCATGGCGAAGGACGATGTAATTGAAGTGGAAGGAACAGTTGTTGAAACATTGCCTAATGCAATGTTTAAGGTTGAGCTTGAAAATGGCCACACAGTGTTAGCACATGTTTCTGGTAAAATTCGCATGCATTTCATTCGTATTTTACCTGGAGATAAAGTTACGGTAGAATTATCTCCGTACGATTTAACTCGTGGCAGAATTACGTACCGTTATAAATAATCAGTACTCCGCATGAACAAGGAGGTAAAAAATCATGAAAGTCAGACCATCAGTGAAACCAATCTGCGAAAAATGTAAAGTCATTCGCAGACGTGGAAAAGTTATGGTAATTTGCGAAAACCCAAAACACAAACAAAAACAAGGGTAATTTTTAAGGAGGTGTAAAAATTATGGCACGTATTGCAGGTGTAGATATTCCTCGTGAGAAACGTGTAGTTATTTCTTTAACATACATTTACGGTATCGGTAAACCAACTGCACAAAAAATTCTAGCAGAAGCAGGTGTTTCTGAAGATACTCGCGTTCGCGATTTAACAGAAGAAGAATTAGGGAAAATCCGTGAAATTGTTGACCGCTTAAAAGTAGAAGGAGATCTTCGTCGTGAAGTATCTTTAAATATTAAACGTCTGATGGAAATTGGCTGCTATCGTGGCCTTCGTCATCGCCGCGGCTTGCCAGTTCGCGGTCAAAATACGAAAAACAATGCTCGCACACGTAAAGGTCCGCGCCGCACAGTAGCGAATAAGAAAAAATAATTAGGCAAAGGAGGTACATGAACGAATGGCACGTAAAACAAATACACGCAAACGCCGCGTGAAAAAAAATATTGAATCAGGTATTGCTCATATTCGTTCTACATTTAACAATACAATCGTGACAATTACTGATGTCCATGGCAATGCAATCTCTTGGTCAAGTGCTGGTGCATTAGGGTTCAAAGGTTCTCGTAAGTCTACTCCATTTGCGGCACAAATGGCTGCAGAAGCAGCTGCGAAAGCTTCGATGGAGCATGGTATGAAAACTATTGAGGTAAACGTAAAAGGTCCTGGCGCTGGTCGTGAGGCTGCCATCCGTGCACTTCAAGCTGCTGGATTGGAAATTACAGCAATTAAAGATGTTACTCCTGTTCCACATAATGGATGCCGTCCGCCAAAACGTCGCCGTGTTTAATTTCTCTGTATAGATTTTGTATCCTCTTGTCAATAATGGGATATGATATCGTTTTCTAGCAGAGAAGCTTTACTCATTTAATGCGCACATTCGGGAACTGATTCATGGGGGAATTTCGATTAGACGCATATCGTTTGGTCGGGGTTTCGACGTTTTGAAGGAGGGTATGTATAGATCATGATCGAAATCGAAAAGCCAAAAATCGAGACGGTTGAAATCAGCGAAGATGCCAAGTATGGCAAATTCGTCGTTGAACCACTTGAGCGTGGATATGGTACAACTTTGGGTAACTCCTTACGTCGTATCCTATTATCCTCACTCCCTGGTGCCGCTGTGACATCTATTCAAATAGATGGTGTACTGCATGAGTTTTCAACAATTGAAGGCGTCGTAGAAGATGTGACAGCAATGATCTTAAACATTAAAAAACTTGCGTTGAAAATTTACTCTGAAGAAGAAAAGACGCTTGAAATTGATGTACAGGGTGAAGGAGTTGTCACGGCTGCGGATATTACTCACGACAGCGATGTTGAGATACTAAATCCGGATCTTCATATTGCTACGCTTGCTGAAGGCGGTCATCTTCGCATGAGAATGACGGCAAGACGCGGACGTGGGTATACTCCAGCTGATGCGAATAAACGCGAGGATCAGCCAATAGGTGTTATCCCTATCGATTCGATTTATACACCGGTATCGCGCGTATCTTATCAAGTAGAAAACACTCGTGTTGGGCAAGTGACCAACTATGATAAGTTAACGCTGGATGTATGGACAGATGGAAGCATTGGTCCGAAAGAAGCCGTTGCTCTTGGCGCTAAAATTTTGACAGAGCACTTAAATATTTTCGTCGGTCTTACAGATGAAGCACAAAATGCAGAAATCATGGTTGAAAAAGAAGAAGACCAAAAGGAAAAAGTGCTTGAAATGACAATCGAGGAACTCGATTTGTCCGTTCGTTCCTATAACTGCTTGAAGCGTGCAGGAATCAACACTGTTCAAGAGCTCGCACAGAAAACAGAAGAAGATATGATGAAAGTGCGCAACCTAGGACGGAAATCCCTTGAGGAAGTCAAAGCAAAGCTTGAGGAGCTAGGGTTAGGGTTGCGTAAAGATGACTAGTTAACATTTGATTAACTAGGCATTTTCATGTTACAAGTTATTCAAAAAAGGAGGGACATCTCTCATGTCATACAGAAAATTAGGACGCACAAGCGCTCAACGTAAAGCGTTACTTCGTGACTTAGCTACGGATTTAATTATTAATGAGCGCATTGAAACGACAGAAACTCGTGCAAAAGAATTGCGCTCTGTAGTAGAAAAAATGATTACTTTAGGAAAACGCGGCGATCTACATGCTCGTCGTCAAGCAGCTGCATTTATCCGCCCAGAGGTAGCAAACACAGAAACTGGTCAGGATGCGATTCAAAAATTATTTAGCGATATCGCTCCTCGCTACCAAGAGCGTCAAGGCGGCTACACTCGCATCATGAAACTTGGACCACGTCGTGGCGACGGCGCTCCAATGGTTGTTATTGAACTCGTTTAATACGATTCGGTTGACTAACAAGGGCGAGACAGTTTATTTTGAACTGGATCTATGCCCTTTTTTTATTTCCCTTTTGAATATGTGATGTAGTAGAGTAAAGAGTAGAGATAGATATTCCGTGGTGTTAGATCCAATCGCTTCATTGGTTAGCCTTGGGTTCTATGACTTGGAACGAACGGTATGTGTAAAAATTGATGATTGGGAGACAAGGAGATGACTGGTCTCGGTCACGCTTTGGTGCCGACCCATAAGCCTCTTTACAGACAACCTATTTGTGAGGAAGCGGTGTCGTTCCGTCACGCAACCGCCGAAGCAATCGGGTCATCACCAGCTCACACAGGGACAAATGGTAAAGCCTTCATATACGCGTAATGCTCAACAAGCGCCACGGTGTATAGATGTAACTTACCATGACTGCATATCCATGCAAAAGTTAAGAGGCTAAGTTGCATCTATATAGATCGAGATGAGAGGAAGAAGAAGAGTGGAAGAAATAGCGGTATCAGTAGAAAATCTTTTCTTTCAATATCCTAATCAACCGAATGATGCGATTCGCAATGTTAGCTTTCAAATCAAAAAAGGTGAATGGGTCGCCATTGTTGGCCATAATGGCTCTGGCAAATCGACGATTGCGAAGCTTCTCATGGGTCTATTAAAGCCGAAAAGCGGCATCATCAAAGTATTTGATCAGTTGCTAAATGAAGAAACGATTTGGAGTATTCGCAAACGCATGGGCATCGTTTTTCAAAATCCAGACAATCAATTTGTTGGAACTACTGTGCAAGATGACATTGCTTTTGGTTTGGAAAATAACGGAGTTCCTCGGGAACAGATGATTGAGCGTGTGAAGTCTGCTATTCAGCAAGTAGGAATGGAAGAATTTTTGTTAAGAGAGCCTCATCATTTATCAGGGGGACAAAAGCAGAGAGTCGCTATTGCTGGAGTGATTGCGTTACAGCCAGATATCATTATTTTAGACGAGGCTACCTCAATGCTTGATCCGCGCGGAAGGAGAGAGGTTATTGGGGCCATCGAAAAGCTAAAAGTGAAACACCATATGACTGTCATCTCTATCACCCACGATTTAGAAGAGGCGATGAAAGCGGATAAAATGATTGTGATGAACCGTGGCGAGACCATGTCTGAGGGAACACCACAGCAAATTTTCTCTTTGGGAGAAAAGCTGGAGGAAATTCGTTTAGATCTTCCCTTTGTCATTAAAATAAGAAATGAATTAAAGCAGGCGGGGCTTCCCCTTCAATTGAATGATGCGTCGCTAGAGGGGCTGGTGAATGAATTATGGACATTGTATTTGAACAAGTAGAACATATTTATCAGGCGAATTCACCGTTTTCACAAAGAGCTTTATACGATGTCAATTTATCGATAAAAAGTGGCACTTACGTGGCGATTATCGGCCATACTGGATCTGGAAAATCTACATTGCTGCAGCATTTAAATGGGCTATTGCAGCCAACAAAAGGTATGGTATGCGTTGGTGATTATGTCATTCATAGCGCCAAACAAGCGAAACAGCTGAAGCCACTGCGTCAAAAGGTGGGAATTGTTTTTCAATTTCCTGAACATCAATTATTTGAGGAAACGGTAGAGAAAGATATTTGTTTTGGCCCCATCAATTTTGGCGTTTCAGAGGAGGAAGCGAAAAGGAGAGCCAAGGTAGCTCTCTCATTAGTCGGACTGCCTGAGGAAGTGCTGAATAAATCTCCGTTTGATTTAAGCGGCGGCCAAATGCGCCGTGTTGCTATTGCGGGTATATTAGCGATGGAACCAGATGTGATTGTTTTAGATGAACCAACGGCAGGTTTAGATCCAAAAGGTCGTAAAGATTTAATGGAGATGTTCGCTCGTCTGCACCGCGAAAAACAACTAACCACGATTTTAGTTACTCACAGTATGGAAGATGCAGCAAAGTATGCAGATTATATCGTCGTTATGCATAAGGGAACGGTTTGGAAAACAGGAACGCCGCAGCAAATTTTTCATGATTTGGACTCTTTGCTGCATTTAGGCTTAGATGTGCCGGAAACGGTGTTGTTAAAGCGACGGCTCGAGGAGAAAGTGGGACAAGAAATTCCTTCCCCATGTCTAACAATGGAACAACTCATAGCAGGCATTAAGCAGCTATTCGCTAAGGTGAATGAGCATGAATAAGATGATTATTGGGCGATACGTTCCAGGTAACTCTGTGATCCATCGAATGGATCCTCGGGCTAAGCTTCTTTTAGTATTTTTTTATGTGGGTATCGTCTTTTTAGCAAATAATGGGGTAACTTATGCGATTTTAACGGCTTTTACGCTTTTGCTCCTTTTCTTATCGCAAGTTCCGTTTTTATTTGTTTTAAAGGGAATCAAACCCGTTCTCTGGGTTGTATTGTTCACTTTTTTACTTCATGTTTTTATGACGAAAGAGGGAAGTGTTCTGTATCAGATTGGACCATTTGCCATTTATGAAGGCGGGATTCAACAAGGGATATTTATTTCCCTTCGTTTTCTCTTGTTCGTTCTCATCACTACCTTGCTGACGCTTTCAACCACTCCGATCGAGGTAACAGACGCCATCGAAAGCTTATTTGGCCCATTAAAACGATTTCGTATACCTGTCCATGAACTAGCGCTCATGATGTCTATTTCCCTTCGTTTTATTCCTACATTAATGGATGAAACAGAGAAAATTATGAAGGCACAGGCGGCTAGGGGTGTTGATTTTTACGGCGGGCCGTTGGGTGAAAGGATGAAAGCGATTGTTTCATTGCTGGTCCCATTATTTATCCACTCCTTTAAACGTGCGGAAGAGCTGGCAATCGCAATGGAGGCACGAGGATATCGAGGGGGAGAAGGGCGCACTAAATATCGCGTCTTGACATGGAAGGGGATCGACACAGTCTTGCTGTTAGCCGTTGCTATATTAGCTGCTGCATTATTTTTATTGCGATCTTAATGGAGAATGGAAACATGAAACGTTGGAAATGTATTATTTCTTATGATGGAACGCATTTTGGTGGATATCAGATTCAACCTAACCAAAGAACGGTACAAGGGGAATTAGAACGCGTTTTATTACAGATGCATAAAGGAGATCCGATCCGGGTAGTTGCGTCAGGAAGAACGGATGCAGGTGTTCACGCATATGGACAAGTCATTCATTTTGATTCGCCATTGCAGCTTCCGACAGAAGGATGGAAAAAAGCGCTGAATGCCATGTTGCCAGATGATATTGTGATTCGCCAAGTACAAGAAGTAAATGCTTCGTTTCATGCTAGATTTAGCGCAGTGGGAAAAGAATACCGTTATAAAATCAGGACAGCATCTGAACAAGATGTATTTTCTCGCTATTATTCTTATCATTATCCGTATCCGCTTAACGATGAAGCAATAAAGCAAGCACTACAGCTTGTGAAGGGAACTCATGATTTTACCAGCTTTTGTTCGGCAAAAACCGAGATAGAGGATCGGGTACGGACCATTTATGAAGCGAATCTGCTTGTAGCGGATGATGGCATAGAGTTTCAATGGATCGGGAACGGTTTTTTATATAATATGGTTCGAATCCTTGTTGGTACGATGCTGGAAATCGGGCAAGGAAAAAGGCACTGGAGCTGCATTCCTTCCATTTTAGAAGGAAGAGATCGCCGCCTGTCGGGAAGAACGGCCCCCCCGCATGGACTCTACTTATGGCAGGTGTTTTATGACAACTAATCCTGGTGTAACATTTTCTTGACATTGGCAACGGAAAGAGATATCATATCATATGGTATGTATTTTAGAGCCACGATTAGCCCCGGAAAAATAATCGTGTTCAGATAAATATATAACGTTTCGTTTATTTTTTATTTTAGGAGGGAAAATCATGCGTACAACTTATATGGCAAAGCCAAACGAAGTAGAACGTAAATGGTACGTTGTTGACGCTGAAGGCAAAACGTTAGGTCGTCTTGCAAGCGAAGTTGCGGCAATTTTACGCGGCAAGCATAAACCAACTTTCACACCACATGTTGATACTGGTGATCATGTTATTATTATTAATGCAGAGAAAATTGAATTAACTGGGAACAAATTAACGGATAAGCTATATTACCGCCACAGCTTGCATCCAGGTGGATTAAAAGTAAGAACAGCGCTTGAAATGCGTACAAACTATCCTGAGAAAATGCTTGAAGGAGCTATTCGCGGCATGCTTCCAAAAGGTCGCCTTGGCCGTCAAATGTTTAAAAAATTGCATGTTTACAGAGGAAGCGAACATCCACATCAAGCACAAAAACCAGAAGTTTACGAACTTCGCGGATAATCGATTAAGGAGGGTATTATTTTGGCACAGGTACAATATTATGGCACAGGCCGTCGCAAAAGTTCTGTTGCACGTGTACGCTTAGTTCCTGGTGACGGACGTATTGTCATCAATAATCGTGATATTCAAGAGTACATTCCATCTCAGGCTTTGATTGAAGTGGTAAAACAGCCGCTTGTATTGACAGAAACATTAGGCAGCTATGATGTATTAGTTAACGTACATGGAGGCGGCTTCTCTGGCCAAGCAGGCGCTATTCGCCACGGCATTGCTCGCGCGTTATTAGAGGTAGATCCAGAGTACCGTCAACCATTAAAACGTGCTGGCTTATTAACTCGCGATGCACGCATGAAAGAGCGTAAAAAATACGGTCTCAAAGGCGCTCGTCGTGCACCACAATTCTCAAAACGTTAATATTTCAAAGCAGGACTCTCGATCTTTTTATGGTTCGAGAGTCTTTTTATTTTGTTTGGGCCAACCTTTTCCCCAGCTAATCATCCTTTCTTGTTCTTCAATGGATTTGTTCCCTAATCATTTTCTCTTGTATTTTCATGTGCTCTTCATAAGACGAATGCCTAATTTGGAAAATTTAACAAACAAATGGAAATTATCCTACACTATTTGTTCTACTATTGAATAACTTAAAGAAGATATTGATTTGAGTTATGAATAGGTGGTGTTATGGCAGGGCGATAGTTAAAGATCTATTTGTCGATATGCTCAGAATAGTGGGTAGTGATTACGGCTTGTATTGAGTTGATTATGGATGACGGTTTTATAGCAATGGATCGTTAAGAAGAGAAGTCTGTAACCGTCAAAAATACGAGTGGAGGGAAAGAAGTGTCACAGCCTAATTTACCAAATATTACTCCAACTATTTCTTTAAATCGAGATGATGTCATCAATTTGCTTTTAGCTTCAATAGCGATGGAGGAAATAGGAATAGCACATATTGTAAATGCAGAAGGAGAAAAAATTCAATATGCTTTAGGTACCATTCCTGGATTGCCAACGCCATCGACACTTGAAGATATATTAGAAATCAATGAGAGTGTTCAAAGTACGTTGGCGATGGCAATGAAGAAGGAATTATTATTGGATAACAAATTGCGCCAAGTTACTCAAATTATGCCGAGCGGAGGGATTGGTCCGACGGGAGCGACGGGTCCAACGGGAGCAACGGGTCCGACGGGTCCAACGGGAGCAACGGGTCCGACGGGTCCAACGGGTCCGACGGGAGCGACGGGAGCAACGGGTCCGACGGGAGCAACAGGTCCAGTGGGTCCAGCAGGAGCGACGGGTCCAACAGGAGCGACGGGTCCGACGGGTCCAACAGGAGCGACGGGTCCGACGGGTCCAACAGGAGCGACGGGAGCGACGGGAGCGACAGGAGCAACGGGTCCAACCGGTCCAACGGGAGCGACGGGAGCAACAGGTCCAGTGGGTCCAGCAGGAGCGACGGGAGCAACGGGTCCAACTGGTCCAACGGGAGCGACGGGAGCGACAGGAGCAACGGGTCCAACGGGAGCGACAGGAGCGACGGGTCCGACGGGAGCAACAGGTCCAGTGGGTCCAGCAGGAGCAACGGGTCCAACAGGAGCGACGGGTCCGACGGGAGCGACAGGAGCAACGGGTCCGACGGGAGCAACAGGTCCAGTGGGTCCAGCAGGAGCGACGGGTCCAACAGGAGCGACGGGAGCGACAGGAGCAACGGGTCCAGTGGGTCCAGCAGGAGCAACGGGTCCAACAGGAGCGACGGGTCCGACGGGAGCGACAGGAGCAACGGGTCCAGCAGGAGCGACGGGTCCGACGGGTCCAGCAGGAGCGACGGGTCCGACGGGTCCAACGGGAGCAACAGGAGCGACGGGTCCGACGGGTCCAACAGGAGCAACGGGTCCAGTGGGTCCAGCAGGAGCAACGGGTCCGACGGGAGCGACAGGAGCAACGGGTCCGACGGGTCCAACGGGAGCGACGGGTCCAGCAGGAGCGACGGGTCCGACGGGTCCAGCAGGAGCGACGGGTCCGACGGGTCCAACGGGAGCAACAGGAGCGACGGGTCCGACGGGAGCGACAGGAGCAACGGGTCCAGTGGGTCCAGCAGGAGCAACGGGTCCGACGGGAGCGACGGGTCCGACGGGTCCAATCGGTCCAACAGGAGCGACGGGTCCAATCGGTCCAACAGGAGCGACGGGTCCAACGGGAGCGACGGGTCCAACAGGAGCGACGGGTCCGACGGGAGCGACAGGAGCAACGGGTCCGACGGGAGCGACGGGAGCAACAGGTCCAACAGGAGCAACGGGTCCGGTGTTTGCAGCAAATGGTTTTTCTGCATTCACTACTGCGCCAGGGGTTACGGCTTCTACTCAGATTGGTGGATGGACCGTATCGTCCCCTTATTATGATAATCCTAGCTTTAATGAAGTGACAGGAACCTATACAGTTCCAGCAACGGGTCGATATTCTATTTCAGCCACTATTAATTATCAGACATCTGCTGCACTGACTATCAGTTTAGGAGCAGGTGTAAATCCAGCGTTTGTTGTCAGGCGTATTGCCCCTACCACGACAGACTTAATAACGGGCCTATTCCCTGTATTAAACGTGAACGTCGCATTAGTTTTAACTTTAAGAGCCGTTCTTGGAAGCGGCACTGTTACATTAAGTGGAGACGTTGAACTGACAGCAGGGGATCAAATCGGATTATTTTATGTCGCAAATGGTTTAACAATCGGGTTAAATTTAGGTGGTACATCGTCTGGAATTGTTTGGTCTGTACACCAAATCGCTTAATTCAAGTGAGAAAAGCTGGATGCATCATGGCATACCAGCTTTTTTATTTTTAACATATTTTCTACTGGGGTAACATCTGCTTATTTTTTACATATGATATAGGCAAATGCATGAAATAGAAAGCGTCAGGGAAGATGGCACAGGTGAGGAGCGATTGGTTGCTACAGAACTCATTGTTTCAAGAGACCTCTTGATGAGACCATTATCGATCAAAGCATGGCCCATCTTTCTTTGTTTTGTTCTCAATTGAAAAACTGCATGTATGGAATGTCTAGCGAGCAAAAGAGCATCCATCATTCTTGGACTTATGATGAAAGGAAAACCTGTAAAGGATTCGGAACAAAAAGCTTATTTAGGAGGTAAACGAAATATGTCGCTCCCCAATATTCCAAACATTACACCGATTATATCATTAGAACGATGTGAAACCATCGACTTATTATTATCATCCATTGCTCTTGAAGAAATTGGATTATCAAATATTTTGAACGCAGAAGCCGAAAAGCTTCAAGCTTTTTTAAATACAGATCCTAACAATTTAAATGATTATTTAAAAATAAACGAAAGTATCAATCGTACCCTTCGCGCTGTAGTCAAATCACAAATATTACTGCAATTCAGACTAGAAGATATCATTTTATTGGACCGTGATACGTGCTGTGAAAAATGCCCTAGTCAAGATCCAGATGAATGTGATGAGGAGCCACCATGCCCTGATTGTCTTGATAGATATTATCCGTGTGGCTGTGATGATGGATGTAATGAAAAATGAAGTTAAACATTTACTAGGTGTAGTTCGTGAGACATGATTAAATGTGGGGTGGGAAGTAAATGCGAAGTAAATACGCATCTGTGCAAGATAAAATCATTCAAAGCAAAATCAATTACTTCAAATATTTTCATTTCTTTTTTCAATTTATCATTCATTATTTTTTCACCATTTCTTGCCGTACTTCTTCCCGACAAAAACAAATTTATACTGAAAGGGTTATCCTTAACTCTCTGGAGTTGATTGAAAAAATCCATATGTATCTGTATGAGCAACAGTTCTTTTTTCAAGAAATAGGGATGTTATCAGAAAAATTATCCTTTTTTAGTAAAAACAACGAAAGTTATCATGATTTAAAATGTTTAATGAGTTTAATCCAACAACATCCATTTTTTAAACAAGAGCACAAACAGCTTTTTGAGAAGGTTATCAGGAAAATATTATCCTATTATTACTCACCTGATGTGCAAAATATCAAAGTCGTAGTCGATGCCTCGCTACCTCCTCCATGGAAGCCTAAATATCTAAGCAATCGTTAATATTTCGGAATATCAGGATAAAGGGTGTGATGCAGCAATGAAGTTTCCCGCTATTTCGTTATGTATGATCGTAAAAAATGAGGAAGACTTTATCGAGCAATGTTTGGCTAGCGTAAGCAAATTAGTCAGTGAAATCATTATCGTTGATACGGGATCTACTGATGGCACTTTATCTATCTGTGAAAAATTCCAGGCAAAGATATACCATTATGAATGGAACCATCATTTTGCTGAGGCTAGAAATTTTGGACTTTTACAAGCCAGCGGTGATTGGATTTTATGGATGGACGCCGATGAGCAGCTCGAATCTAATCAAGAGCGCTTGGTCGAGCAATCGGTTGTGCAGACAAACGCACATGTGCTTTTATTTCCTGTTCTTAATTATTATGGAGATCATTTTCCGATTCAGGAAGATCAGTTTTTTTTATATTATCAGCCTCGTTTGTTTCGCAATCATATGGGTATTCGGTTTTATAACAGAATCCACGAGACGATTCAGCTTCCAGAAGAAATTCTCTCATATCATACCTCTGATATTGTCGATGCACCTATTCATCATTACGGCTATATAAAGGAAATTGCTGAAAGGAAAAATAAGTCATCACGAAATAAAGAGTTGATAATGGAAGAAATAAACACTCCTCATCACAGCCCTTGGATTGAATACCATTTGGCAAGCGAATATTATCGTGAAAAGGATTATAGTAAAGCTTTCCTTTATGTAAATGCTTCGATTCTAAATTTTTTGCGTCAACAAACGAAACCACCTGCTATTATTTATCGCTTGAAATACACAATTTTGCTTGAAACAAATAGCATCGACGGAGCTTGGCCGGGCATTGAGAAGGCGTTGCAGTTATATCCGGATTACGTTGATCTGCATTTTATGAAGGGCTATATTTTATTTCAGAAAGGAAAGTATCAAGAGGCATTGGCTTCATTCGAAAAGTGTCTAGAGCTTGGTGAATGCCATCCGAATTACCTTATTTTGAAAGGCACGGGGAGCTTTAAAGCATTGAAATACAAAGAATTATGCTTAAATAGAATAATTGCCCAATCGAATCAATGAGGATCAGAGAGAAAAGTGACAAGCGGTTATGTACAAACAAAGGAATTTTATATAAATGTCATTTTGATATTGAAACATCAGTGTTGATGATCCATTAGTTTACTTAAAAACATAAAATGGTTTAGCTAAACCCCAACTTTTCTGCCTCTTCCCTTGAATAAGAACACCAGCAGGCAAATTCATTTCCCTGTAAAGCCTTTGTTGCTTGAGAAGATTTTTGTTGAGCTTTCTAATTAACAAACCAATAGCTGATGACTACGGCAAAAAAGCGAGGAATCGAGTGATACCAATTGGTCTAACTGATACGGAAAAGATGCCGCTTGGCTCCTTGTATATTTCTTTGGATTTTCATTTTGTATGAGTTGGGGGGATTTGCGTTGAAGAAAGTGTTGTATGTTGGATGGATCGGCTATCAGAATCTAGGAGACGAATTAATGTTTGATTTATTTAAACAGCAATTTTTAAAGCTGGATGGTTCATACAAACTGGAATCCGCCAATATCGAACATCAATTTCTCAAAAATGTTTCTTTTAAAGAGTATGATCTCATTGTTTTAGGAGGGGGATCCATTTTAAGCAGAGAACCTTATTTTGTTCATCCTTATACTGTTGATATTTTACATCAAGCTTTGTCATTGAATAAAAAAATCATGATCTGGGGAACAGGAATTGATTGGGTGCCGAAATCCTATATTCAACAATTAGAAAATCATGAAGAAATACCGCTTGTGGTTTCAGATGATTTTAAATTAAAAACAAGAGAAGTGTTTGAGGAAAGTGCATGGGTTGGAGTGCGAGGGCCGTTAACTTCAAAGGTGTTGCAAAATTTTGGAGTGAAAAATATCCAAGTGAGCGGAGATCCCGGGTTTCTGTTAACTAACCGTAATCTAGATGGTGATCAAGTCCCTCCATTTCATCATCAAGGGAAAATGATCGGGGTTAATTGGGGAACGACCTATAATTTCATTTATGGCCAAAATGAAATAGAAGTTGAAAATCAGTTGGCGAGAGCCTTAAATCAATTAATGGACCAAGGGTATAAAGTGTACTTGTTTATTGTTTGGAATGCGGATTTAGAAGCGGCTGAACGGCTATACAGCAAGTTACACAATAAACAATCTGCCATTTTGGATAAAACACTATATAATCAAGAGGAACTAATGAATATCATTCAACATTTTGCTTTCACAATTAATTTTAAATTACATGCGAACTATCTTTCTTTAGCTTCCCATGTTCCATTTATTGCGTTAGGGTATCGATTTAAGGTATTTGACTTTATCAAGTCAGTAGATCTTGAAGACTATATCATTTCGACGGATCAGGACGACATTACGGAACAAATTTTACATTTGGAATCCAAGATCATGAAGGATCAAACGGCGATTATCAGTAAAATGAAAATGTTTCAATCTTTATATAGTAAGAGGATTCGCGTACCGTTTGAAAACCATTTATACCTCTAATATCGGCCAAAAAATAGCCCCGATATGACACTTCATATCGAGGGCTTTCATTGATCTAGTTAGTTTTTGCTGAAGTTTTCCTTAAAGAAGTTTTCATTATATTGAATTTGCGGATCTGTGGGCTTATACTTCTTCGCCTCATTATGATGAGCAAACGAAAGCTCCTTTTCCCCAATGTGCCAATAGCAGACACATAATTGCAGATGTGGATACCATGTCGAGTAGCTGTTTTCCCTAAACCCTAAAGAATCGTTAAGGTCTACTTCAAGTGCTAATCGATACCAGATGATGGCCTTTTTGAATATGCCTCTTTCTTTGTATAAATCTCCAAGTCGGCAAGA
Source organism: Anoxybacillus sp. UARK-01 (assembly GCF_002075365.1). Lineage (NCBI taxonomy): Bacteria > Bacillati > Bacillota > Bacilli > Caryophanales > Anoxybacillaceae > Anoxybacillus > Anoxybacillus sp. UARK-01. The sequence continues at coordinate 61,413 of NZ_NASY01000046.1, forward strand.
GACTTCCGGTCTAGGGACATCATACATAATGGACTGAACAAGGGCCTCAATTTCTTTTTCCGTATTGCCTAAATGTCTGTAACATGACGCTAAATGAATGCACGCGCGAATTTCATCTTCAATCCATCCTTTTTTCGTTTCCAGAAACTTTTGATAGTATTCGATTGCTTTTTCAAACTGCCCATGATCCTTTAATTCATTAGCATAATAAAATAAATCTCTTGGAGTAAAAGTCTCTCCTTTTTTGAGCCGGTTTTCGTATATCGTTAGATTGCGGCTGCTTTGCAAATTTCCATTTGACTTTTCTGATTTTCTATGTGTAATGGCAATGTCTGATGAAAGAATATTTCCTCCGACTTCTAAATACTCATGAACCGCTCCGATCCATTTAAAATTTCGCGCTCTTTTGACTAAGCGATTTCTTCTGTAGCTAAATGTCGGGTTTCCAGCTTCATCAAAAGCAATATTGTATATCATGGAAACTGCATCCACAGCACCATCGAGCTCTGCTTTAAGTTGTTTAAATTTTTTTTGGTCTTCTTCCAATAGGATGTCGTCTGCATCCATCCAAAATATATAATCCATGGTGGCTTTACTGAAAGCGAAGTTTCTGGCTGCGGAAAAATCATCAATCCATTCAAAATCAAATATTTTCTGTGTGAATTCTTGGGCGATTTCTTTTGTTTTATCAGTTGAACCCGTGTCAACAATAATGATTTCATCACATAAATCCTTGACGCTAGTAAGGCATTGCCGAAGTACCTCTTCTTCATTTTTGACAATCATACATAAGCTAATTTTGTACATGTAGCGATCACCTGCCAAATGTGTAGTCATATTACTTAATATATGATGACAGTATTTGGTTCAATACTGTAAGAACACAGCGAGATGAATGTTTAATTAAACATTTTGTGTGGTTTTTTAGCGATATTCGGGGGCAAAGCCACCAGCTTGTTTTCGTCGCATCAAAAAAGCGTGATCGAGCGCCGAACAGCTGATCATCCGACCATCGAAATCAGGTCATTACTTGAGACAAACGTTGGTACAGCAGGATGTATATCAAACTCCGTTCCACTTGGGATTTTTTTTCATCGGTGACAGCGCTTTTCGACGCATGTTTCCGATTCAACGGTAGGACACTATATTCTAAAGGAGTGTGAAAGCAAATGAGTGTGATCACATCTTTTAAAGAAAAGAAAAGGGAAAAAGAGATCAAATATGAGCGAAAAATGCTCCGTGAGCTATCGTTAGAAAAATTGCAAAAGCAAGCATCTGAATCCTTTCGTCCTTTTTTCCAAGGGAAGTCCACCTTTCCCTCAGCGGTGGAAGATGGATGTATTGACATGGCGATAGAAGCCTATTTACTTGGGGCGAGCTACAGCCGATTTGGCTATTATGGCGAGCCGATTGAATTGGTCAAAAAACGTTCACAGCATGAGGAAAAATACTTGACCGATGCTTTGTTTGATTTTTTATGCTTTTGGACAGATCTTAACGATATTCATATCGGCGAGCCATTATATTATACGTGTGAAGGTTATATTTCCAGCTGGTGGACCGAAGGATTTGAAAAAGGAAAAAAACGCTGGCGCTTAAAACTCCGCTAAAAGGGGTTCTACTTTCTTCTCTTGTCCCATATAAGATAATGAAGGGAAAACGCAGGAGGAGAAAAGATGAAGCGGAAGCGAATGTTATGGATGATCGGTGCAAGTATCGTCCTATTTGCGATCATTTTTCAATATGTCATTTTGGATGTCCATTCTATGAAGTCGTGGAATCTGCCTCTTTCAGGGAGAATTATTATTTTAGATCCTGGACATGGCGGTCCAGATGGCGGAGCAGTTGGCGGCGGAAAAGTATTAGAGAAGGATATTGCGCTCGATGTGGCGAAAAAATTGCGCGATTATTTGCAGCAACAAGGGGCGCTTGTTCTTTTAACACGTGAGGATGATCGAGATCTAGCGGCAGAGGATACAAAAGGATATAGCCGCCGGAAAGCGGAGGATTTAAAAAAGCGTGTTCAGATGATTAATGAATCCGAAGCAGATTTATTTATCAGCATTCATTTGAATGCTATTCCATCTCCGAAATGGAAAGGAGCACAAACATTTTATTATGGAACATACATTGAAAACGAGAGGGTCGCTAAATTTATTCAAGCTGAACTACGTCGCAATTTAGAGAACACAGACCGTTCTGCGAAAATACTCGATACGGTTTATTTGCTGAAATATGCAAAAAAGCCAGGGGCACTTGTGGAAGTAGGATTTCTTTCGAATCCGGAAGAACGCGAGCTACTTAATTCCGATCCATACCAAACCAAGCTTGCCGCTTCTATTTATAAAGGAGTACTGCGCTATTTTTCTAATGAAAAAACTCCTCCTGATTAAGGGAGGATTTTATTTTTACGTTTCATATGGAGCGTGTTTTGAAAAATCGGCACAATCAACTGGTTCAATGATCAGAAAACCATCCGAAGCAGAATTTGGTTCTAAGCTCAGGAGCTGGCTGCACATGTTCCTTTTTCAGAGAGGATTTGTTCCTTTTTTGCATTTTTCTTATAAATCAGTGTGCCCTATCTGCAGACGGAGAGGTTCAATATGTTAAGATCATCAATAGATATGATATAGTAAAAATATGATAACGAATACATAAAAAGGGCTGGTGATGAATCATGATAACCGAACAAGATGTACAAGCATTGTTAGAAAACATACAAGATCCGTATTTAAATAAGCCTTTTAAAGAAACAAATGCGATTCAGGAAATCAAAATTAAACAGGAAAAAGGGCACGTAAGCGTCAAGATTGCTTTAGCGCAGCCGGGAGCAGCCGAACAGCTTCAAGTACAGACAGCGATTGTACAAACTCTTAAAAACGCAGGAGCAACATCTGTCGGTTTGCGATTTACTCAATTGCCTGAAGAAGAAATGGCAAAGCATCAAGGAACAAAAAAACAAACGACATATATCGCCATTGCCAGCGGAAAAGGAGGAGTTGGAAAATCAACGGTTTCCGTCAACCTTGCTGTCTCGCTCGCAAGAATTGGTAAAAAGGTGGGGCTAGTTGATGCCGATATCTATGGATTCAGTGTGCCCGACATGATGGGCATTACCGAGCGGCCCGTTGTGCGCGGTGAGAAAATCATTCCTGTGGAGCGATTTGGCGTAAAAGTCATTTCAATGGGATTTTTTGTTGAAGATAATGCCCCGGTGATTTGGCGCGGGCCGATGTTAGGAAAAATGCTGAACAATTTCTTTAAAGAAGTGGAATGGGGAGATTTAGATTACTTATTGTTGGACTTGCCTCCTGGAACAGGAGATGTTGCCTTAGATGTTCATACCATGCTCCCAGCTTGTAAAGAAATTATCGTTACTACCCCTCATCCGACTGCCGCATTTGTAGCTGCACGGGCGGGGGCGATGGCGCTTCGCACAGAACATGAAATCATCGGTGTGATTGAGAATATGTCATATTTTGAAAGCAAATTAACCGGTGAAAAAGAATATGTGTTTGGCCGAGGGGGCGGTAAAAAGCTTGCTGAAGAACTGCAAACGGAGCTCCTTGGACAGCTGCCACTGCAGCAGCCAGATTGGAACGATGATGATTTTGCGCCTTCCGTATATGGAGAGGATCATCAGATTGGAAAAATATACATGGAAATAGCAAAGAAAATAGCCAAGAAGTGCTAATCTTTATGCCGGCTTACATAAGCCGAACAGTGCTTCCTTATATTCACGCGGACATTTGCCGTTTCTAAGAACATGTAGATGAAATGTGTGACCGCTTGCTCCTAGCCTATCCATTGAGAAGTTTTCTGCGGTGAAACGATGTGTACGTGTGAGGGGAAGAGTATGAAAAAGCCACGTGATGAAAAGCGCTTTCAAACAGAATAACGAGAGACCGTCCTTTTTGTACGGTCTCTCGTTTTGCATTCAATAAGCTTAGAAAAAAGCTACTGGCTTTGGGTTTGCTGATCGCCATCTCCTTCTTCGCTTTCTCCGCCATCTTCATTTGAACCGCTTTGCTTTTTCGTTGTTTGCATATTTTCAGCGGCTTTCATTAACAGATCTTGAATTTTTGCTTTGAATAGCGGACTGTCAAATGTTTCTGTCATAACGGTTTGAAGATGATTGCGAAAATCTTTGCTTTTTAAGACAGTTAAAAACTCTTTTTCCATTTCAGGATTTTGTAAAATGTTTATCATCATTCCTTGGTATTCAGGATCTTTCATCAAGGATTTTATAGTTTTCTCTTGCTCGGTCTTCAAGCTTTTAGCAAAGCTTTCAACGAATTTTGGATCTTGAAACATGGTCTTCCAAAATTCTTCTCCTTTTTTCGAGGTCAAAATTTGTTCAATGGTTTGTTTTACAACCGCTTGATCCATAATCATTTGCTGCTTTACTTTATCTTCTGTCATGACATCTTGAATCGCCTTTTTTCCTTCATCTGTTTTTAAAATATCAACAACCATTTTTTTGATTTGATCATAATCAGGTGGAGCTGGACTGCTTTCTTGTGGAGCGCAAGAACTAAGAACAATAAAAAAACTTACTAAGAGGAGCAGTGTCCAATTTTTCATGTAGTAATAAGCTCCTTTCTGCAAAAGTTCCTTATCTTTAATATGATGTTCCGCTAAAAAAATATACGCTGAACCAATTCAGCGCTAGCGTTTTTAAGGAACGACTGATAAAATTTTAAAGGAATACTTGAGAAATGATGGAGGTTTAGGGTGTGAACAGCCGCAAATGGGTTCGGTTATTTTTGACGACGTTAGGAATTGGTGGAATCACAACAGCGTTAGCTGGTTTTATTATTCGCTGGAGTGAATATGAAAAGCTGTTTATTGAGTTTAAGATTGGTGAACTATTTGCTGTTTTAGTATGGTTTATTGGTTTTGGCTTTATTTTTAGCGTAGTCAGTCAAATGGGTTTTTTTGCTTATTTAACCGTTCATCGGTTTGGCTTAGGAATTTTCCGGTCTGTAGCTCTTTGGAATTCGGTACAAATCGTTTTGATTGCCTTTGTTTTATTTGATTTAATATATTTTCGTTATCAGCTGTTTGCGAAGGATGGAGAATCCATTATTAGCTACATACTGATTGCATTGGGAATTTTGCTCGTAGGCGTGATTGTTGCCGCTGTTAAAAGACAACAAACAAACAAAGAAGCATTTATTCCTTCTTTATTTTTTATGACAGTTGTAACGATCATTGAATGGTTTCCGGCGTTACGCATCAACGATGAAAACTGGCTATATTTGATGTTAATTCCTTTGCTCGTTTGCAATGCTTACCAATTGTTGATTCTTCATAAGCTGACAAAAGATGCTTAACTCATAGTGAATCCGTTTGAGCGCGCGTTGGATCACACGTGCGTTTGGCAAAGGTAAATCGCAACTTCTTTTACGGATACCATTTACATTCATTATTGGTATCGAAGCATGAGGGAGTGTGCCATATTATATAAAAAACGAGGGAGGCTTGTCGATTCACTCAAAGCCTCCTTTAAACATAGTGGCTGAATTTTAACGATCTGAAGACAGAAAAGCCTCTTTACGCATGAGTTAATTCACGTCTTTGCTTTGCGTTTGGCCGTTTTCGATGAGCTCAGAAATGCTGACATTTCGATAACCGTTCTTTTTCATTGCTTCCACAATTTGCGGCAATGCTTGAGGGGTTTGTTTGGCAGAATCAGAAGCGTGAAGCAAGATAATATCACCAGCTTTCATATCATGAACGACATTTTTGACAATATGATTGACGCCCGGATTTAGCCAATCTTTTGAGTCAATGCTCCAATGAACAACAGAATAGCCTAAAGAATCAGCGATTTTTAACACTTTTGTATTAAATTGGCCGCTTGGTGGCCGCAATAACGTTACTTTTTTTAATCCAAGGGTATCAAATACTTTTTTGGCTTTCATTAAATCCTGTCTTATTTGAGCATCTTCAAGCTGAGTATAATCTATGTAGTTGTAGCCCATACTTCCGATTTCATGTCCGTCCTCTTGAATCCGTTTCACAATTTGTGGATGGCTTTCGGCCCATGAAGCGGATAGAAAAAAAGTTGCATTTTTAATTCGGTTCTTTTTAAGTTCCTCTAGAATCGTTAAGGCGTACTGATCTCCCCAGCTAATATCAAAGGTTAGAGCGATTTCGTTAGCGCGCTTTTCGGCTTTATATATCGCTTTGGGGCCGCTAGATGTTGAAAATACCGAAAGATTGATTTTCTCTACATATAAAACAAAAGCGGTGAAAAATGCTGCTAAAATAATAATAAGTCCTTTCTTTAACGAACGACCATTTAAAGCATAAAAACGATGATTCACGGTTCTCCCCCCTTTTTTTATTTCATCAACCCCTGTTATGACCATCTTATGCTTGTCATATCGAATTATGAAACGATACAGCATTTTTTGAGAGCTTATGTTTTACGAATAGAGAAAGACAGCGAAAATAAGTGAATGATTTGTCTAAGAAGGGGAATTGAGCGGGCCAGCTCTAAAAAAGAAAGATGGAGAATTTTTTCCCGCGGTCGTAGGGTTTTTTATTATATGAACGTGTGATAGAGGGCTAATGCTGAAGAACATGAGTTCTTAAAATTTATATAATGTTAAAGCATGCAGATGGATTGTTCGCTATTCACTTACCGTTTTTTATTATGGCTTCAGTCGAATGAAGCAGCCTGTTTCTTCTCCCGACTCTCTATAATCGATAAAGTCGACTCTATGTTGTGATATTATCCCCTTTAAGTAGACAATGTAAAAAGCCCATTTTTAATCGTTGGGTGTTTCACTATACTTGGAGGGAATTTTTTATGGCACGAAAAGGACAAACATTTCACGGTTATACGGCGGAATTCACACAAAGATGTATGAGAATGAGGGAATGAGCTGTCAAGCGGTTGCGAAGAAATTGGACATTCCAAGCTGTACCCAAGTAAAGGTATGGGTGAAAAAGTGTCGTAATGGAGAATCTCTTGGCGATCAACGGGGGAAAACAAGTGAACAGGAATCCATTGGTTGGTCGTCCCCAAACGAAATTTAACAGTATGGAGGAAGAACGGGATTACTTGAAAGCGCAGGTAAAGTATCTAAAAAAGCAGTACCCAATCTTCACAGGGAGGGGGGATTCCAAAACGGAGTCGCTTTGAGATCATTCATGAGCTAAAACAACCGTATCCATTGACTTGGTTAGTAGAAATCGCTGAGATTTCTCGTGCCGGTTATTACAAATGGTGTGTAGTACAGAGAGGAAGAGAGAGACACGGCAACAAAGAGATCAGATCCTAAAGGAGCACCTATTGGCGATTCATCGTTCCTGTCCTTTTTACGGCTATCCGAGAATGCAAGTCGCTTTGAGAAAAGAAGGATTCCATGTGAATCATAAGCGAGTCTATTTCTCCGTGTAAAACAGAACAAGAACTCTATCAAGCCATTGACAACTACAGTATGGTTTTATAATCATGAATGCTTTCAGAAAAAATTAAGCCAGTGTGCACCGATAGAATACCGGAACACACTGGTTGCCTAGTCTTTTTTATAACTGTCTACTTGACAGGGGTCACTTCATTTTTCAGTTATGGTCAAAATTTTGGATTTATCCTGTTTTTATTGCATCATAAAAAGAATGCTGATTAAATGGAAAAGAAAATCATAATCGTATAAAAATGATTGACATTAAAATTTGGAAATGTTATATTATGAAACGTCGTCGAAAGTTATAAAAAATATGATTGACAAGATAATGATCATCATGGTAGTATAAAAAAGTCGCTAATAAGACAAAATGTTCTTTGAAAACTGAACAAAACGAAGCGTTAATCGAAAAATTTCGGTATGGTCAACCGAAATAAGATAATAGCCAATCAACTTTCTTTTGGAGAGTTTGATCCTGGCTCAGGACGAACGCTGGCGGCGTGCCTAATACATGCAAGTCGAGCGGACCGAATAGAAGCTTGCTTCTGTTTGGTTAGCGGCGGACGGGTGAGTAACACGTGGGCAACCTGCCCGTAAGACGGGGATAACTTCGGGAAACCGGAGCTAATACCCGATAACCCTGAAGACCGCATGGTCTTTAGTTGAAAGGCGGCTTCGGCTGTCACTTACGGATGGGCCCGCGGCGCATTAGCTAGTTGGTGAGGTAACGGCTCACCAAGGCGACGATGCGTAGCCGACCTGAGAGGGTGATCGGCCACACTGGGACTGAGACACGGCCCAGACTCCTACGGGAGGCAGCAGTAGGGAATCTTCCGCAATGGACGAAAGTCTGACGGAGCAACGCCGCGTGAGCGAAGAAGGTCTTCGGATTGTAAAGCTCTGTTGTTAGGGAAGAACAAGTGCGGTTCGAATAGGGCCGTACCTTGACGGTACCTAACGAGAAAGCCACGGCTAACTACGTGCCAGCAGCCGCGGTAATACGTAGGTGGCAAGCGTTGTCCGGAATTATTGCTGTC